>JAIRPB010000194.1 GCA_031257305.1 Azoarcus sp. | reverse complement strand
CGGCGGGAGACGGTATCTACCCCTGTGCGCCAATTCGTGATATACGGGCGAGACTTAGCGCCAGTGGCTTTTTTCCTTCACGCCATGGGCCGCCATTTTTTTAAGGACGCCTTTTCAGTGAAATACATCTCAACACGCGGGCACGGCGCCCGCCACGAATTTTGCGACATTCTTCTTGGCGGTCTCGCCCCGGATGGCGGCTTGTATCTGCCCGAAACCTATCCTGCGGCAGAACTCGGCTCGTGGCGGGCACTCTCCTATGCCAACCTAGCGTTTGAAATTCTCTCAAAATTCATTACCGACATTCCCACAAACGACTTGCGCGACATCTGCGCACGCACTTACACCGCGAGTATTTATTGCAACGCCCGCCCCGGCGATGATGCCGCCCAAATTGCCCCGTTACATTGGCTAGAGCCAAACAAGCTCGGGCTGCTCGCGCTCTCCAACGGTCCCACGCTGGCTTTCAAAGACATGGCGATGCAGCTATTGGGCAATCTTTTTGAGTACGTGCTGGAAAAACGCAATGAGCATATCAATATTTTAGGCGCTACGTCAGGCGATACCGGCTCGGCGGCGGAATACGCGATGCGCGGCAAATCGCGCATTAAAGTTTTTATGCTGTCCCCCCACGGCAAAATGAGCGCCTTCCAGCGCGCCCAAATGTATTCGCTCACTGACGAGAACATTTTCAACATCGCCGTCACGGGCATGTTCGACGACGCCCAAGACATCGTAAAAGCCGTCTCTAACGATGCCGATTTCAAGGCCAAATATCGCATCGGCATGGTCAATTCCATCAATTGGGCACGCATTGCCGCCCAAGTGGTTTATTACTTCCAAGGGTATTTCGCGGCAACTTCCAACAACACGCAACAAGTTGCTTTTTGTGTGCCTTCCGGCAATTTCGGCAACATCTGCGCGGGGCACATCGCCCGGCAAATGGGATTGCCCATCGCGCGGCTCGTCCTCGCCACCAACGAAAACAACGTGCTTGATGAGTTTTTCCGCACCGGCGTGTATCGCCCCCGCAAAGCGGCGGAAACTTTCGTTACATCCAGCCCGTCGATGGATATTTCAAAAGCATCAAACTTTGAACGTTTTATTTTTGACCTCGTGGGACGCAACCCAGATGCGGTGGCTGATTTGTGGAAAAAAGTCGACTCGGGCGGTTCGTTTGATATTTCATCCACGCCGTTTTACAAGCATTTGCCCGAATTCGGTTTTGTCTCTGGCATGAGCACCCACGCCGGCCGCCTGGAAACCATCCGCAACGTCCATGCCCGCTATGGCGTTTTCATCGACCCCCATACCGCTGACGGCGTGAATGTGGCCCAACAACACGCCGCCCATTTGCCAAGCAACGTCCCTATGCTTGCGCTAGAAACCGCACAGCCCGCAAAGTTTGCCGATACCCTCCGCGAAGCGTTAGGACGGGAACCCGAAATCCCCGCCAGCCTGCAAGGGCTGGAAACCCTGCCGCAACGGGTCAAAGTGCTGCCCGTCAATACAAATGAAATCAAGGCATATATCGCGGCTATGGCATAGGCACTTCCATTCTTAATGGAAGGCCAAATTCCCGCTTATCATCTACGGCGGAAATATTCCATAATTTTTCAATCAGTTATTTATCAAAAATTTTCTATATGTAGGTAAATAACAACCCTAAAAAATAACGACACCAAAATATGTTTAACATTATTACTTACTGTTACAATACGCCACGCTGTCAGCAAGGCAGGTCTGATTTACCAGCCCTTCTATATAAAATATGCAGACACGTTGTTTCCGGGGGGAAACAAGAGGCTGGGCTAAGCATGATAGAGGCTTCTGGACTCTGTTCATGCCAACCCTCAAGGTTCCGGTTATGCCGGGAGAGTTATTCTTAATCGAGGAGAGTCTCAAATGTTTTTCGGTCCAATTATGTGTTTCCCGGTATTCAAGCCGGTATTTTGTCCGCCTCCGCCCCCGCCGCCGCCGCCCGTGTTTTATCCGCCGGTCTGCGCCCCGGTGTTTCATCCGCCGGTATTCCATCCGCCCGTCTGCGGTCCCATTTATCCCCCGGTCTGCGGCCCGGTGATAGTGGGTTGCGACCCGCATCTTCCTCCTAGCACAGCTGTCTTTTATTAAGAAGCCACGCTAGTTGAAGGCAAAACAAACGGCCAACCCCATTCTGGGGCTGGCCGTTTTAGTTGATAGCGGCGTGTGGCGTTAAACCGCTTTCGTAAACGCTTCAATCTTATCGAAGTTCATGTAGCGGTAAATATCCGCCGCTTCGGCGTTCACCACGCCCACCTGTTCCAGATACTCCGCCGGAGTCGGGATTTTGCCGAGCAAGGCACAAACGGCGGCAAGTTCGGCAGAGCCTAAATAAACGCGGGTATCCAACCCCAACCGGTTCGGGAAGTTGCGGGTAGAAGTCGACATCGCCGTGCTGCCTTTTTTAATTTGCGCTTGGTTTCCCATGCACAGGCTGCATCCCGGCATTTCTATCCGCGCCCCAGTACGCCCTAGGATGCCGTAATACCCTTCCTCGTTCAGCATCATGGCATCCATCCGGGTGGGCGGGGCAACCCAGAGCCGTGCGGGCAAATCGGTTTTGTTGTTGAGGATTTTGCCGGCGGCACGGAAATGACCAATATTGGTCATGCAGGAACCGATAAACACTTCATCGATTTTGTCGCCCGCCACTTCAGAGAGCAGCTTCACGTCGTCCGGGTCATTGGGGCACGCTACGATAGGTTCGGCAATATCCGCCAAATCAATCTCGATGACTGCCGCATACTCCGCGTTGTCATCCGGCTGAATGAGTTCGCCTTTGGCAATCCACTCTTCCATCGCGTGGATACGCCGCTCCAGCGCACGGGCATCTTGGTAGCCGTTGGCAATCATCCACTTCATGAGCGCGATGTTCGAGTTCAGATATTCAACGATAGGCGCTTTGTTCAGCCGTACCGTACACCCCGCCGCAGAACGCTCGGCGGAAGCATCCGTAAGCTCAAACGCCTGTTCCACCTTCAAATCCGGCAAACCTTCGATTTCGAGAATGCGGCCGGAGAAGATGTTTTTCTTGCCTTTCTTCTCGACGGTGAGCAAACCCTGCCGGATGGCATAAAGCGGGATGGCGTTGACCAAGTCGCGCAACGTCACGCCCGGGCGCATTTCGCCCTTAAACCTGACCAGCACAGACTCTGGCATATCCAGCGGCATCACGCCCGTTGCCGCCGCAAACGCAACGAGGCCAGAACCCGCCGGAAACGAAATGCCAATGGGAAAGCGCGTATGCGAATCGCCGCCCGTGCCGACGGTATCCGGCAACAACAGGCGGTTTAGCCAAGAGTGAATCACGCCGTCACCGGGCCGCAGCGCCACGCCGCCGCGAGTGCTGATAAAACCCGGAAGCTCACGGTGCATTTTGATGTCGACGGGTTTCGGGTATGCGGCGGTATGGCAAAAAGACTGCATCACCATGTCCGCCGAAAAACCCAGACAGGCCAAGTCTTTCAGCTCATCACGGGTCATCGGGCCGGTGGTGTCCTGCGAACCCACCGTGGTCATCTTCGGCTCGCAATACGTTTCAGGCCGGATACCCTGCCCTTCTGGCAGGCCGCAAGCACGGCCCACAATTTTTTGCGCCAGCGAAAAACCCTTGCCGTTATTCACAGGCGATTGCGGCAAGCGGAACAGCGTGGAAGGCGGCAACCCCAACGCCTCGCGCGCCCGCGCCGTGAGACCCCGTCCGATGATGAGCGGAATACGCCCGCCAGCACGGACTTCGTCAAGAATCACAGGCGTTTTAAGCTGCGACGTGGCGATGGTTTCACCGTTTTTCTTCGCGGTGATTTTGGCTTTCGCGTGGTCGACGGACAGCTCAATTTCATCGCCCATTTCCATCTTGCTCACGTCAATCTCAATAGGCAGCGCCCCGGCATCTTCCATTGTGTTGAAGAAAATCGGGGCAATTTTGCTGCCCAAGCACACGCCCCCAAAACGCTTGTTGGGCACAAAGGGAATGTCCTCGCCCGTAAACCAGAGCACAGAATTGGTTGCCGATTTGCGCGAAGAACCCGTTCCCACCACATCGCCCACATAGGCCACGAGATGCCCTTTGGCACGCATCTCTTCAAGAAATTTCACGGGACCGCGCACACCTGCCTCTTCTGGCTCAATACCGGGGCGCGGGTTTTTAAGCATGGCCAGCGCGTGAAGCGGGATGTCGGGCCGCGACCACGCATCCGGCGCGGGGGAAAGGTCATCGGTATTGGTTTCGCCCGATACCTTAAAAACGGTCAGCGTTTGCGTGGCGGGCACTTCAGGCCGCGAGGTAAACCACTCGCCCGCCGCCCAAGATTGCATCACCGCTTTCGCGTTGGCATTGCCGCCGCGGGCCAATTCCGCCACATCGTGGAAGCTATCGAACATCAGCAGGGTTTTTTTCAGCGCATCGGCCGCGATGCCCCCCACTTCGGAGTCCCCAAGCAATTCAACCAGCGGCTTGATGTTAAAGCCGCCCAACATCGTCCCCAGCAGTTCGGTGGCCCGCGCACGGGACACCAGCGCACAGGGCAGGTCGCCACGGGCAACGCTGGCAAGAAATTCAGCTTTCACTTTAGCGGCATCATCCACGCCGGCAGGCACCCGGTACGTCAGCAATCCCACTAGGAAATCTTCCTCGCCCGCAGGCGGGTTTTTAAGCAACGCCACAAGGTCTGTGGTTTGCTGTTTTGAGAGCGGCAAAGGCGGAATGCCAAGCGCAGTACGCTCAGCAACATGGGCACGGTAGGCTTCAAGCACGGTTGTTTTCCTTCTGAAAGAGGTGGTTGGAGGTTGTTGTTTTAGATTTTGGCGGACGCATCCGGCCAGATAATAACTTTTATTCCGCTTTACCGCACTGCGGCATCCAGGAATCGGCGCAACGTTACGGTTTATACGCAGTAAAACGTATTGGCTCTGTTCCTAGAACAAAGCGATTACGGCAAGGAAATTGCCCATATTCGATACGTGCTTTTAGTGGGGCAATTTGCCTAAGACGTACCAATCCTGTCACCTTAACATCCACAAAACCCTCGTCATAATGAGTAATTAGTAAAACGTATTGAGTATTTTGTAAGAAATTGCCTATGTTCAAGCGGGGACTGGTCTCAAGGCTCGTGGAGAGGCTGGGTGAGCCACGTCGCTTCATCCAAATCGTCGCAGGCCCACGGCAGACGGGAAAGACGACAGCCGTTTTGTAGAGCCTTGAGGAACTGAACCTCCCCCAACGCTTTGTGAGCGCCGACGACCGGGTTATTACGCTTTGCTTGCCATAACAACACGGGTAACATCTTGGGTTTTGGACTATAAATTGTGAATACAGAAAACATTCCCGCAGAGCCTATTGCCCCGCAATCCCTCGAAACATCAGCGACTGAAGCAGTACCTTCCGCGCAGTCCGCGCCAACTGAACAAATTGTTGAGCACCGCTTCCAGTTCACCGGCTCCGGGGGCGAGTATTTTCGCATCTGGATTGTCAATTTATTGCTCTCTATCCTTACGCTGGGCATCTATTCAGCTTGGGCCAAAGTGCGGCGCGAGCAGTATTTTCACCGCAACATGCTCCTTGACGGCAGCGGCTTCGATTACCACGGCAACCCATTTGCTATTCTCAAGGGGCGCGTTATTGCTGTATCTATTTTCGGCGTTTTGCTGCTGCTTCAAAAAGCCAGCCCGGCTTTATATGCCCTAGCGTTAATCGCCCTTTTTCCGCTAATACCGTGGCTGATAATCCGTTCCCTTATTTTCCGTTGCCGAAATGCCTCATATCGCGGAGTGCATTTTGATTTTCACGGCACTTATTGGGGATACTGGAAATATTTTATTGCCCCTATTCTTTTCTCGTTTGCTTTAATCGGGTTAATCATTTTAGTGGTTCTGCTTTTCAAAATAAGTTCCGTACAATTCATGCTAAGGGGTTCAATTGGGGGCGTGGCAATTTTAATACTCCTCATTGTATTGTCACCATTTATTTTATGGGGAGGCGTCATCACCCAGCAAGCCCTGATTCTGCAACGCGCCTCCGCATTTCGGATGAACCATTTAGCTTTTGGCACATCCCGTTTTGAAGGAGCATTCAGGGTTAAACCCTTTGTTTGGATTTATTTGCGTTTTATGCTTTTTACCTTTGTTGTCTTTGCGACAATGGTATTAGCAATAGGATTAGCCATGTTGTTGGTAAGTCTGTTGACAATGGTCATCTCCCAATTGCTAGGAATATCTCTAGAACTATTTGAACCTCAAACAGCAAACTATGAAGCTACCCGCATCGTTGGGATGTTCAGTGTGATTGTTTTCTATTTTCTTTTGGTTACTTTGCTCCCGCCTTGTTTCAACTCACTGGTCACGAATTACATCTGGAATAACACGCGCCTTGGCGAACATCGTTTCAAGAGTGACCAAACGTTAGTCGGTATTTTCAAAGTGGCTTTGGTCAATAGCCTGTTCATGCTCATCACCCTTGGCATTTACTGGCCGTGGGCTAAAGTCAGGATAACCCGCTACCGCGCTGAACATACCGCCATGCTCGCTACGGGCAGTCTTGATGAATTCACTGGCGGCGCAGGCCCGAAAAAAGGTGCTTATGGCGAGGAAATGGCAGACATTTTTGACTTTGATGTCGGAATCTAAACGTGCCGCTTGATGCCTTTTATTTTGATGGCAACACTTCCCGCCGCCATCCGGTGCGGTTGGCGGCAGGCGAAGGTTGTTTGTTGATTGAGGGCGGTAGCACCTCGCTTTCAATTCCGGCGGAGAATATCCGCGCTTCAGAACCCCAAGGGCGTGCGCCGCGCACATTGCGCATTCAGAACAGCGGCGCGTTTTGCGAAGTCGCGCAAAGCACAGAGCTAGATGCCCTGCTCGCGGCGCTGGGCCGCCGGGATTCTTTCACCGTGCGTCTGCAAAAGCACTGGCGTTGGGCCATCGGCTCGCTGGCCTGCGTTGGCGCAGTTTTGTTTGCTGCCTATGTCTGGGGCTTGCCGTGGGGCGCGAAAATAATAGCGCCCCACGTACCCATTAGCGTGATGCACAGTGTTTCCGAGGAAGCGTTGAGCCGGGCGGACAAATTCCTGCTCATGCCCACCGCATTGCCGCTAGCGCAGCAGCAAAAACTCACGGACGGCTTTCGCGCCCTCGCCGCAAACAATCCCTCACTGGCGGATTATGGCGGCAACATCACCCTTATTTTCCGAGCCGCGCCCGGTATTGGCCCCAACGCTTTCGCCTTTCCCGGCGGGCAAGTGCTCCTGCTTGATGAACTGGTCAGTCTCAACGAAAACGATGAGGAAACACTGGCCGTCCTTGCCCATGAGCTGGGCCATCTCGCCAAACGCCACGGCATCCGCCAACTCATACAAACCTCTGTCGTTGCTGCCTTTAG
>JAIRPB010000165.1 GCA_031257305.1 Azoarcus sp. | reverse complement strand
ATTGGCACGGGTCATCCCCCGCTACATTGGCAACCTGCGTGAACGTCCACGTGCGCGTTATCTCCAGCACGTCTGTGTCACGGCGGATTTCTGGCGGGAAGGGGGCGAAGGGGGCGGCTTGTTTGGCAATTGTGATAACGCTTTCGTCCAATACTTTGTGGCCCGAGCTTTGGTCGACGCGCGCTTTTTCTAATGAGCCGTCGGCGAGGATGGACACCGTGACAATCATTTCCCCGTAGGTTTTCCCACGGGCGGAGCCGGGGTAATGCTTGGAGGCGCTGCAATCGATTTTGCGGCGGAAGCCCGCTAGATATTGCTCGAACCGGGCTTCTGTGACCGTGCCGGCAATGTGGGTACGCCGGGTTGCCTGCTGCTGGCGGTACGCCTGTGTGCGCCGTGCGATGTCTGCTTCAAGTTCCCGCGCGCGGAGTTCTTCCGGGGTGTCTGCCGCCATTGCGGGCGGAAAGCCTAGCAGCAACATTACGGAAACAAGCCATGCGGCGCTTCTTGCCTTGGGGGTCATTTCATCAGGAACAGGGTGGCCAGCCCGAGGAAAATGAAGAAGCCGCCTGAATCGGTGAGCGCGGTAATCATCACGGAACTGCCCACGGCCGGGTCGCCCCCAAATTTTTTCCGCAGCATGGGAATCATCACCCCGGCGCAGGCCGCCAGCAGCAAGTTGAGAGTCATGGCGGCGGTCATAACTAGGCCGAGGAGCGCGTTTTTGCCGTAAAGCCACCACGCCAGAATGCCGAGCAGCCCTCCCCAGACTAGGCCGTTGAAGAGGGCGACGCCGAGTTCTTTTTTGAGTAGCCGTTTCATCGCGTTTTCTTTGACTTGCCCCATCGCGATGGCACGCACAATCATGGTGATGGTTTGGTTGCCGGAGTTGCCCCCGATGCCCGCGACAATGGGCATGAGCGCCGCAAGGGCTACTAATTTTTCGATAGATGCCTCAAACGCGCCAATGACCCGCGAGGCGATGAAAGCCGTCACCAGATTGATGGCCAGCCACGCCCAGCGGTTTTTCACGGAATCAAGCACGGAGGCGAAAACGTCTTCTTCTTCTTGCAGGCCGGCCTGCCCTAGAATTTTGGCGTCGGATTCTTCGCGGATGAAGTCGACCATGTCCGCTACCGTGAGCCGCCCGATGAGTTTGTTGTTTTCATCAACTACTGGCGCGGAGACGAGGTCGTAACGCTCAAAGGCTTGCGCCGCGTCGTCGGCGTCATCTTCTGGCGAAAAACTCACTTTCGGCTCGCGGCGCATCACATCCGAGACGAGGCTTTCTGGGTCGCTAATCAGCAGCGTTTCTAACGTGAGGATGCCGACTAGGCGCTCTTCGCGGTCGATGACGAAAAGTTTATCGGTGTGGTCAGGCAATTCATCGAAACGGCGCAGGTAACGCAGGACCACTTCTAGGCTCACGGTCTCGCGCACCGTCACGAGGTCGAAATCCATCAGCGCGCCGACCGAGCCTTCTTTGATGGCGGCGCGGAGTTGTTCCCGCTCTTCGCTGGAGAGCGACTGGAAAACGTCCTCAAAGATTTCGGGCGGCAAGTCAGGCGCTAAGTCCGCCAGCTCGTCTGCGTCAAGGGTTTCGGCGGCCGCTTTCAGTTCGTGCGGCGCCATTGTCTCGATGAGGGAATCACGGACGGCGTCAGAGACTTCTAGCAGGATTTCGCCGTCACGTTCCGCTTTGACCAAATCCCAGATGTAGCGCCGTTCGTCAAGCGGGAGGGCTTCTAGGATGTAGGCGATGTCTGCCGGGTGTAGCGCGTCGAGGTCAGTACGCAGTTCAGCGGTATGTTCTGGCGTCGGCAGGACAAGGGCGGGCACTTCCCCGCCATCTGGCTCGGTTTCGGGCAGGATGCGCGAACGCTCCAGCACCTCTTGGATTTTGCGTAGGAGGTGCTCCAGCTCATCCGGGTGCATACCGATATCAATATCGGCTTTGGCAGGTTCGTCGACGTGCAACTGTTCTTCTGGAGTCATCGCGTAAGGCACTGATAGGTGAATGCCGCTCCGCGCAGGGACAGGGACGGAACGCCGGAGCGGATTTTACTCTTGATACTCTTATCAGGGCCTACGCGAAATCTTTATTTCCGCAGGGCTTGGACAATCACGTTACGGATACTGCTTTTTTCAAATGGTTTGTCGCAAATTGCCGAGACGCCGGCCTTCTCCACCGCCGCGAGACGGCCTTGGTTGTTCTCGCTGGTGAGCATCAGGATGGGGACTTCGGTCTGCCAGCTTTGCGTCCGAATGTATTCGACCAGCGCGCGGCCATCCATTTCGGGCATGTTGTAGTCGGTGAGCACGATGTCGAACATCGTATCCGCCAGCAACGCCACGGCCGCCTTGCCGTTTTCAGCCTCAATGATGTGTTCGTCCCGCATACCCATGCCTTGCAGAAGATGGCGGATATAGTGGCGCGACATGGCGCTATCGTCGACAAGCAGCACTTTTAAGTCTTCCACCTCTTCGCCAAGGTCTTCCGTATCGTTGATTTCCAGCACGGTATCAAGCGCGCGCTGTAACTGTTCTGGCGTGAAAGGCTTCGCAATAATGCAGCACGCCCCGGACTGGCGCACGGGGTCAAGCACCTGCGGGCGGGTTTCGCTAGAAATCAGAATAAACGGGACCCATTCCAAATCGCTGCTGTCACGCATCGTGCGGACAAGTTCCGTCCCCGGCATATCCGGCAAGTACAGAGAACTAATCACCACATCCGGCTTTGCGCGCGCCATTTCAGCCAGCGCGTCCTGTGCGCTGTGGACAGATTGAATCTGCTGTATGCCCAACTGTTTAAGCATGTGCTGCACCAATTGGGCCTGCATACTGGAAGATTCAACCAAGCACACTTTCAGACTGCTAAGGGATGTCAAGGACATGGCGCTGTTCTCCGAATCATTGGGAGCCGAAAAAGCATTGTAGGAGTTGCCCGTATAAAAGATGCGTGGAATATTTGCTGTGAATGGCTTCATGGCGATTCGGAAATTGACTACACTTGCCAGTTTTCCGATAAATCCCTTCAATCGCTTTTTTTGCTTCATGAACACGCTCGATACGGCTCGCCAGCAACAGGCGGCGCTACAGGCTCTCCGCCGTGACATCCACGCGCACCCCGAACTGGCATTTTGCGAAACCCGCACGGCAGACATCGTGGCCCGCCAACTCAACGCGCTTGGCATCGAAACGCATCGCGGGATAGCGCGGACCGGGGTGGTGGGCGTCATTCGCGCGGGCAAGGGCGGCCGCGCAATCGGCTTGCGGGCCGATATGGACGCGCTGCCCATTTTAGAAGCCAACGCCTTTGAACACCGCTCCACGCACGAAGGCCAGATGCATGCCTGCGGGCATGACGGCCACACCGCGATGTTGTTGGGCGCGGCCCAATTGCTGGCGGCATTAAAAGATTTTGCGGGCACTGTCTACCTTATTTTCCAGCCAGCGGAAGAAGGCGGCGGCGGCGCTCGGGCGATGATTCAAGAAGGGCTGTTCGAGCGTTTCCCGATGGAAGCGATTTACGGCATGCACAACTGGCCCGGCCTGCCCGCCGGCCATTTCGCCGTCCATACGGGACCGGTCATGGCAGGCACCGACCGCTTCGACATCCAAATCCAAGGCATCGGCGGCCATGCGGCTATGCCGCACCTCGCCGTTGATGCCATCCATGCCGGTGCGGTGCTCGTCCAAGCCATACAGAGCATCGTGTCCCGTTCAGTCAACCCGCTGGATGCCGCCGTTGTCTCAGTCACGCGCTTCCATGCGGGCGATACCTACAACGTCCTGCCGCCGTGCGCGGAACTCTCCGGCACGCTGCGCAGTTTTTCAGAAGAAGTCCGCCAGAAGGCACTCACGCGGCTCACGCAATTGTGCGAAGGCATTGCGGCCGCGCTGGGCGTAAAAATTGATTTCTCCGCACGTTCAGACAGCTACCCGCCCACCCTCAACACCGCCGCCGAAGCCGCGCACTGCGTCAATGCCGCGACAGCGGTTGTGGGGCGCGAACAGGTCCGCACTAACGAGCGCCCTAGCATGGGCGCGGAAGACTTTTCATGCTTTCTCCGCCACATACCCGGCGCATATGTCTGGATTGGCAACGGCCCGGCTCGCAACGGCCACGCCGGTTTACATAACCCACTCTACGATTTCAATGACAACATCCTTCCCATTGGCTCCGCCTATTGGGTAGAACTTGTCCGGCAAATACTTAGCCGGGAGGCCACAAATGAATGAAATGCCACTTTTATACGGAATGCTCGCGCTCCTGCTGTGCATTGCCACCCTCCTGATATGGCGGACCATCACGGCCGCGAAGCGCGAACACCAGTTGCTGGAACATGTCGCGCAAACACTCGAACACCGCTCGCAAGACCAGCACCGCGAGCTACTGCGCGACCTGCACGAAGGGCTAGAGCGGCAAACCGACCGCATCGGGGAACACGCCCGTGCCGACCGCGAACTGCTCCAAACCGGGCTGGCAACTGCCTCCATCCAGTTATCGCGCTCTATTGAAGTCCTCACACGCGGCGTAGAAGGGCAGCTGCAAACGCTCACCGGGCAAGTCAACACGAGGCTTGACGAAGGCTTGCGCAAAACTAACGACACGTTTGCTAACGTTATGGCACGGCTGGCCACCATCGACGAAGCGCAGAAAAAAATCGACGGACTCACCACCAGCGTAGTGAGTCTTCAAGAAATCCTAGGGGACAAACGCGCGCGCGGCGCCTTTGGCGAAGTACAGCTAGAAGCCCTCGTGCGCAACGCCCTGCCGCCCAACACCTACGCTTTTCAGGCTGTATTGCCCAACGGTAGCCGCGTAGACTGTTTGCTGGACCTGCCCTCCCCAACGGGAAAAGTAGCTATCGACGCCAAATTTCCCCTCGAAAACTACAACCGCATGTTCAACCCAGAACTGCCGCACACCGACCGAAAAACCGCGCAAACCGCTTTCCGCGCCGACGTGCGCCGCCACGTCGATGCCATTGCCGACAAATACATCCTCCCCGGCTTCACTGCGGAAGGCGCGCTCATGTTCCTGCCCGCCGAAGCCGTTTTTGCCGAGCTACACGCCTCGCATTCTGATGTCATCGCCCACGCGCAAATGCGCCGGGTATGGGTTGTTTCCCCCACCACGCTCATGGCCGTCCTCAACACCGCCCGCGCCGTCCTCAAAGACGTAGAAACCCGGCGGCAAGTCCATGTTATCCAAGAAGAAATCGGACGGCTTGCCAAAGATTTTGAACGCTTTAACGACCGCATGGGCGCACTCGCCAAACACATTAGCCAAGCCAATAAAGACGTGGAAGAAGTCCACATCTCCAGCCGAAAAATCAGCACACACTTCCAGAAAATAGAATCGGCAAGGCTAGACGGGGATGAGGAAGAGGACGGCAATGCGGCCGCTGTGGCGGAGATTGCAGGGACAGTATAGATGCCCCTGCCGATACACAGGATGAGCTTTGCCCGGCCTTATCACCATCGTTATACAGAGACATACGGCTATAATCTTCGCCTTTGTCTACCGTTCACAAGCCTTGCGATGCTCCGTCCACAGCCTTTCCGCGTATTCCTGTGCCTTCTGCTATTTTTTCTATTTTCCGCCATGCCGCTGCGCGTCCCCGCGCAACCCGCCCAAGAGCCGGTACTGGCGGCAAAATACTGGATACTCATCGACCAAGCGACCGGCCAAACGCTGGCGGCTAACGGGCCAGACCAACGGATTGACCCTTCCGGGCTGGCCCGGATGATGACTGTCTGGCTTGCGTTCTCGGCGCTCAAAGACGGCAGAATCACCGAAAACCAACCCGTGTCTATTTCCCAAAAAGCCTGGCGGCAAACAGGCACGCGCATGTACATCGCCCCCAGGGAGCCGGTGACGGTCATCGACTTACTCCGGGGCATCATCGTGCAGTCGGCTAACGATGCGTGCGTAGCCATTGCCGAACTGTTGGCGGAGAGCGAAGAAAACTTTGTGACGCGGATGAACGCCCAAGCCGAGCGCCTTGGCATGAAGAATACCCATTTCACGAATGCCAACGGGCGCACACAGTCTGGCCAATACAGCACGGCGCGCGACATCGCCATTCTCGCCAGCGCGCTCGTCCGTGATTTTCCAGAGTATTACAGCCTCTTTGCGCTCAAAACCTTTACTTACCACCGCATCTCGCAACCCAACAGCAACCGGCTGCTCCACCTTGACCCCACCGTCGACGGGATGCAGACCGGCTACACCGCAGACGTAGGCTATAGCCTTGTGGGCAGTGCACAGCGCGGTTTGCGGCGGCTGGTGTCGGTCGTCCTCGGCATCCCTTCCGAAAACGCGCGCGCCCAAGAATCGCTCAAACTGCTTAACTACGGCTTCCAGTCTTTTGACACCATCCGGCTCTACTCCGCCGAGCAGCCCATCAACAATGACGGGGTACGGGTATGGAAAGGCCAAGATAAACAAGTCAGCGTTGGCTTTACCCAAGATTTCATCCTGTCCATCCCTAGCGACAAAACCAACAAAATCACCTCCATCCTAGAGAGCCGCCAGCCGGTGCTGGCGCCGCTCACAAAAGGCCAGGTCGTCGGTACGCTCAAAATCGCCGTCGACGGCCAGCCTTATGGGGAATACCCCGTGGTCGCGCTCGATAATGTCCCGCTGGCGGGTTTCTTTAGCCGTCTTTGGGATGCAATTGTCTTATGGTTCAGAAGCCTATGAACACGCTTTCCGCCCCCGCATCGCTGTGCTATCTCAATGGCGAATTCCTGCTGCTCGCTAACGCACGCATCTCCCCGCTGGACCGAGGTTTTTTATTTGGCGACGGCGCTTACGAAGTTATCCCGTGCTATGCCAGAAAACCGCTTCGCCTTGCCGAACATTTATTGCGGCTAGTCAACACGCTAGAAGGCATCCGCCTGCCCAACCCGCATCATGCCGGCGAGTGGGCGGAAATCATCGCCAAAGTGCTTGATGGCAACCCGTGGGATAACCAATCCATCTACCTGCAAGTCACACGCGGCGCCCCCCCCGCACGCAAACACACCTTCCCGGAAAACACGCCGCCTACCGTGTTTCTAATGAGCGAACAACTCACCACGCCCAGCATCGAACAATTCAACGCCGGCGCCAGCGCCATTTCCGCTTCTGATGACCGCTGGCTTCACTGCGACTTCAAAACCGTCTCCCTCATCGCCAATTGCCTATTAAAGCAACGGGCACAAGACGCAAACTGCATCGAAATCATCCTGTTCCGGGACGGTTTTCTGACCGAAGCCTCCTCTTCCAACGTCTTTGCCGTGCGCAATGACGTACTGCTTGCCCCGCCCAGAAACCACCTGATATTGCCCGGCATTACCTACGACCTCGTGCTCGAACTCGCCGCCCGCCACAACATCCCGCACGAAGTCCGCGCCATCACCGAATACGAAGCCCGCACGGCGGACGAGCTTTGGGTGACATCCTCCACGAAAGAAATCCTGCCCATTACCACGCTAGACGGGCAACCCGTCGGCAATGGGCGCGTCGGCGCAATGGCCCATAAGATGTATGCCCTGTACCAAGATTTCAAACACACGCTCATCCTGCATGGCTGAACCACCCCGCAGCACCCTCATCGAATACCCCTGCGACTTCCCCATCAAAATCATGGGCGCAAACGCCGATGGCTTTTTAGAAGCCGTGCTTAGCATCGTGCTAAAACACGCCCCGGATTTTGATACCGCCGCCATGCAGGAACGCCTATCCGGCAAAGGCAATTACCTGTCGCTCACGTGCACATTCCGCGCCCATTCGCAAGAACAGGTTGACGCGCTCTATCGGGAGTTAACAGGGCATCCGATGGTGAAGGTGGTGCTGTGA
>JAIRPB010000117.1 GCA_031257305.1 Azoarcus sp. | reverse complement strand
CACCGCTTCCCGCACAAACTCTCTTCTTGCTGAAGTAGGCAGCGCCTTTTCCCGTATCTGGATAAGGCGCAAACCCGCATCTAAGGCACGGTTAAGGGCGGCAAGCTGGGCATCACAGCCGATTGCGGCCGCTTGGGTAATCCCCATCCGGCGCGGCAACGTGAGTGCTTTTAGCACGGGGCCGTTTGCCGGAAGTATCGGGGATGGCATGTTTTGGCCGGGGGTTAGCCAGCATAAATTGTCATGGACATGCGGGTGAGGTTCGCCCTGCCATTGCGCTACTTCAAAAAACCGGAGTTTGACCCGGGCATGTTCGTAGCAATGCGTGCGTACTATCCACGGGTAAAAGCGGGAAACATCTATCCCTAATTCTTCTTTGAGTTCCCGGCGCAATGCCTTTTCTGGCGATTCTCCCGGCTCTATTTTGCCGCCCGGAAATTCCCAATAGCCCGGATAAAAACTTCCCGGCGCACGTTGCCCAAGAAGAAAACGCCCGTCGTGGCGGATAATTACCCCTGCGACGACATCAACTTCTTGTTTATTCACGTTATGTTTTGGCTTCTGGCTTCATGGTTCCGCCGAGCACTTCAACTAGTGCGGGCAACAAGCGCGATAACTCACCCGTCATTAAAGCAAATTCTGAGTCAAACAGCGCCTCGGCATCATCTTCGTTGCCGAGTTCTTCGCGTACCGTATCCAGAAAATCTAGGCGTTTGAGTTCGAGTTTATCGGTCAGGACAAAACTAACGCGGTCATTGAAAGTTAATGCCAGCCGTGTAGGCAGTTTTCCGGCCGTAAGATGTTCTTTGATTTCGTTGCCGTCGAGCGGGTGATGGGCATAGCGTACCGTGGCTTTTTCTTCGCTTGTTGAGCGCAACTCGCAATCTTCATCTACGGTAAACCCAGCGGGAGCCTCGCCCGCCAGCCAGTCCGCCATTGCAGACATCGGTGAACGTTCTGTGCGCAACAGCAGTAACGGAAAATCGTCTATCGCCAGCCGTAGGCATTCAAGCACTTCTTCGGCTCTTGCCGGGCTGGATGCGTCAATTCCTAGCCATCCGCCAACGGGGTCAACCCATACCCATGTCCGGCGGCTACGGATAAAAGCCCTCGGCATTAACTCCGACAAAACCTGTTCGCGCATTTCTTTGACCGTGGCGCGTCCCGGTTTGTAGCCTTGTTTTTCGGCGAGTGTCTGGACACGGGTTTCAGTTTCTTGTTTTACCACAGCGGTAGGCAGTAAACGCGCTTCCACGCCCATTGCCATCAGCCACTGTCCTCCTACCACACGAACTAGCGCATCGCCGTCACGGGGCGGTATCCAGCCTCTGGATTCCATTTCTTGGCTACCGCAAGGCTGGAGCGGGTATTTTTGGAGAGATTCGTCAAGACGTACAACATTCGCATCCCAACCCGGACGCAGACGAAATACTTGAAGATTCCTAAACCACATAAAAACACTTCCTAGGACAGACGAAGGGGTAGCAGTCTACCTGTTCAGCAAAATGAAGGGAGGGTTTTTAGAGGTTGCTAAGATTTTGCGGGTCTCTTGGGGTTTGGTTTTTATAGATCTTTTATTTATTAAAAGGATAAAGATAAATACTGTGAGCACATTCCTGTGGATAACCCATATAAATTCAGTAAAGAAGCCATTTTTAAGACGGGATAAATCTGTGAATAGACTTAAGCGGAGCTTGTGCGCAAAATGTCTATCTTTTTTGGGTTCTGAATAAAAAGGGATGTTGTTCACAAAGTTTCCTAACATTGTTCACTGACTTATCCAGATATGTCACTCCTTATTCGTAATTCTTTGTTGAAATGGGATATTTTTTGCCGGGTGATAGATAACTTTGGGGATGTGGGGGTGTGCTGGCGTCTGGCACGTGTGCTGGCGTCCCGTTATTCGGCTCATGTCAGGCTTTGGGTGGATGACTGGGCAACGCTGGCAAGGCTGTGCCCTGAAGCCGACTGTGACGGCAGGCAGGTTTCGGGAGTTGAATTCCGGCACTGGGTAAGCCCATTTCCGGCTGTTGAGCCTGCGGAGGTGGTTGTTGAGTCGTTTGCCTGTGAGTTGCCAGCATTGTATGTACAGGCAATGGCGGCACGTCCTGTTCCGCCAGTGTGGATAAATCTCGACTATTTATCTGCTGAAAATTGGGTACGGGAAGCTCATGGGTTGCCCTCCCCGCATCCTAGGCTGCCGCTTGTAAAGTATTTTTTCTTTCCCGGATTTTGGGAAGAGACGGGCGGGTTGGTACGGGAAGATGCCCTTTTTGAACGGCGGGAACGTTTTCTGGAAACGCACGGCCAAGGATGGCGGAAATTCGGGATAGATCCGCCACACGGAAACGTTCTGGCGATTTCGCTGTTTAGTTACGCGCAACAAGCGTTGCCGGAGTTACTGCATTGCTGGCAGGGCAGCGAACGTCCCGTTTTATTGCTCGTCCCAGAAGGGCGTGCGTTGGAGGAAGCGGGGGCAGCATTGGGAATAAGGCTTGAACCCGGCATGCAAGCGCGGCGCGGGGTTTTGTGCGTGAAGGCGTTGCCGTTTATGAGCCAAGACGGCTACGACGAATTGCTTTGGTCGTGCCATCTTAATTTTGTTCGCGGCGAAGATTCTTTTGTGCGGGCGCAATGGGCGGCAAAGCCTTTTATTTGGCATATTTACCCGCAAAAGCAGGATGCGCATCTGGCTAAGCTGGAAGCCTTTCTGGCTTTGTATTGCGCGGGGCTTGGGGAAGAGGCTGCGTTGGCGCTCACGGCGTTTTGGCGGGCTTGGAACAGAGGCGAAAATCTCTCGTCATCTTGGCGTCGTTTTGCGGAGGCTTTGCCAGAACTTAAACAACACGCTAAAAAATGGTGCTCAACATTGGCGTCCCGTCCGTGTCTGGCGACAAAATTGTGGCAATTCTGCCAGCATGTAGCTAAAAATATTTCTTGTTAATATTTATTTTATAAAAATAAATATTATGTCATAATACGTTTACATTGTTTGTAAATGTAGATAAAACATGGTCATTGCTCTTGCCCGTACACGCGCCCTAGATGGGCTTTCCGCGCCAGAAGTAACAGTAGAAGCGCATATCGCTTACGGTTTTCCCGCTTTTAACCTTGTGGGCTTGCCAGATACCGAAGTCCGCGAAGCACGTGACCGTGTGCGCGCCGCCATCATGACTTCCCGGTTTAAGTTCCCTTCGGACCGCCGTATTACCGTCAATCTTGCGCCCGCAGAATTACCCAAAGAAGGCGGGCGGTTCGATTTGCCCATTGCGTTAAGTATTTTGGCGGCATCGGGCCAAATAGAGCCGCGAAAACTAAATGATTTGGAATTTTGCGGGGAGCTTTCACTTAACGGGAGCTTGCGGGGTATCCGTGGTGCGCTGGCCGTGGCGCTTGCGGCGCGCAAAGCGGGCAGGACCGTATTTTTACCCACAGCCAATGCGGATGAGGCGGCATTGGTGCGGGAGGTAAAAATTATTCCCGCTGATTCGTTGCTGGCGGTATGCGCCCATTTAACCGGACAAACCCCGATAGCGCCGCACACTCAGCCAAGTACGGTTCTGGATGATGTTAAAAGCATTCCCGATTTAGCGGATGTGCGGGGTCAGTTTCAGGCACGGCGCGCGTTAGAGGTGGCCGCTGCGGGGGCGCATTCTCTGCTGCTCTATGGTCCGCCGGGCACTGGTAAATCCATGCTGGCACAGCGTTTGCCGGGGCTGTTGCCCCCGCTTGGGGAAGATGAGGCATTGGAGAGCGCGTCGGTGTTTTCTGTGATTGGAAAATTTGATACGAAGCGTTGGCGCACACGGCCATTTAGATCCCCGCACCACTCCGCTTCGGCAGCGGCATTGATTGGAGGCGGTTCCGTCCCGATGCCGGGCGAAGTATCCCTTGCGCATCATGGCGTGCTCTTTTTAGACGAATTGCCTGAATTTGACCGCCGCGTACTGGAGTCCATGCGCGAACCGCTTGAAACGGGCGTGGTCTGCATCGCACGGGCAAGACAGCGGGCTGAATTTCCTGCGCGTTTCCAGCTTGTGGCAGCAATGAACCCGTGCCCCTGCGGTTATTCAGGCCACCCAGAACGCGCCTGTACTTGCACAACGGCCAAAATCGCCAGCTACCGTGAACGGCTCTCCGGCCCGCTGCTGGACCGCATTGACCTTTCTATTGAAGTCCCCGCGCTGTCTTGGACAGATTTATCCGGGGGCACGGCAGGCGAGCCTAGCGCCGCCGTGAGAGAAAGAGTGCTTAAAGCGCGGGAACGCCAAATGGCCCGCCAAGGTGTTCCTAACGCCCATATTGAAGCCGGCCGGGTTGAAGAATTATGTGCGCCCAACGCAGCAGGCGCGGCGCTTGCCGAAGCCGCCATGCGCCGCCTTAATTTGTCAGCCCGGGCCTACCACCGCATCCTCCGGGTTGCCCGGACGTTAGCCGACCTTGGCGGCGAAGAATGCCCCAGCGCGGCGCATATGGCTGAAGCCATCCAGTATCGGCGCAGGTTTGGGGGGAACCGGTAAATATAGCTGTATCTATCTAGGGCAATCGCTTAAAACCTTGGCGAAACCCGTACCGCTTTAAGATGCAAAGGTTATTGCGCTGCACTTGAGAGCTTATTTAGGTGGGAGGCGCATTGTCCAGATGCCGCCACAGATACCACGAGGCGACAGAACGCCAAGGACGCCAAATTTGGCCTGTTTTGTCGAGATTAACGTTCTCGCCAAAAAGCTGGCGCGCGGCGCGTTGGAGACCGCCATCTCCAACAGCCAGCACGTCGGGCTTGAGTAAACCGAAAATCAGGAACATTTCCGCCGTCCATCGCCCAATGCCGGGAACCTGCGTGAGCGCGGCGATAACGGCATCTTCAGACAAAGACGGAAAGGCGTTGAAATTAAGCCTGCCATCCGCGCTGCGGCTGGCGAGTTCCCGGACACAGCGGACTTTTGCCGCCGATAACCCCGCCGTGCGGAGGTCATCGGCTGAAACGGCTAATAACCCTTCCGGGGTTAGGCTTGGCATAACAGACTCAACCCGCCCGCTGATTGTCCGGGCGGCTTTTGTTGATAATTGCTGGCTAATAACCGCCCGTACCAGCGACCTAAACGGGTTGTATTCCTCTTGCCCAGCAAGCCGGCAGTGGCCATGCGTAGTAATAAGCGTCGCCATAACCGGGCAAGACCGCGACAAGTGTTCTTCAGCCATCGCCATGTTTTCTGGCGTTAAACGCGATATGTTTTTGGTATTTTTCATAGATTTTTATTGAGCGTTATTGCCAGCCATGCCCCAAGCAAACTTTGTACGAGATAAATCGCTTCCGATAGGCCGTGCAGCAGGGCGAATTTCCCACGGGCGGCACTTTCCATTACGTCCATCGAGCCTACGCCCGCTTTAAGCGCGGCCATTTCCCACTGAATGCCAAAATAGCCTACGGCCACGCAAACAAGCATTACCGCAACGCACCAGAAGCGTTTTTCGCGCAATGCCGCCCTTCCTTTCGTCGCAAATATAAAAACAAGGAGATAGCTGGCCGTAACTAAACCAATCCACGCAATAACGGCAAAAATCTGGCCAGCAATGTTTCCCGCAAGGATGTTATCTGGCGCAAGCGTTTTGAAAAGCACCGGCGCCACGATATACCCCGCCGCCCACATACCGCCGACCCAGAGGGTGACGAGTAGGCGGGCTAGGGATGTGGCGAGGTAAAGGGGGGTGGATTTCATGTTAGCTGTTGGGGCAAAGAAAGGTTTTTACCGAATCGTAAAAGCGGTGAATTTCTGGCTTATTGTGCTTTAGCTGGTCACAGTTCCATAAATCAAACTTCCCACGATGACAAGATTCGGCAAGTTTTTCACCGATTAGTTCAAGAGAGTTTTTTCCAAAAACAGATTTGAAATAACTTCTTAAATCTTCTGATTCACCTTTTGAACTCAATAAATAGACACGGTCTTTGAATTCATCAGGAACCTTTTCTTTGAATTTCTTAAACCGTGAGTCTACATTATTGTCAGAGTCTATTATTAACAGTAGAATTCGGTTGTTAAATTTTTTTAGTCTTTCAATTTCCTTATCAGAAAAAAAATCAAAACTCTTCAACCATCCATCAGAAATCTCTATAGAATCAATGGCACGATTATTGGAAACAACATTCATGAGTCCATTTGCTAATTGTCTACAGCTATCATCCTCTGCAATTATCTTGAGATGTTTAGTATATTTATTCGCTTTTGTCATTCTAACTCTCCGGCTAAATAGTCTTGAATCCAATCGCTTCCTAATTCTTCCGCACAACGAATTGTGGTTGGTTCAGAATGATTTTTGCGATCCAAAAGCCATGTATTCTCGTCAGCAAAACAACGAATCGTTCGGGCATGGTGCGAGGTAATAAATATCTGCCCGCCGTTACGCTGAAAGACTCCGCGTAGGTCGCGTATAAAATGGTCAACCTCGTCGGGCATTAGATGGGCATCTGGCTCGTCCCAGAATACAAACTGCGGTTTTTCAATTTCTGAAGAAACTAAAACAAGCGCTACTAGAAAGTACATTTTCTCTCCATCGGAAAGAAAATCGAAAATAAGGGGTTTATTTATGCTTTTGAAATCAACCAATAGCCATTTCGTATCCATATCAAATTCATTAAATCTAAACGAATCTATATCTTCCATAGCGGGATATTGTTTAAGGATTTTTTCTATTTTACCGTAGGCCGCTGGATGACGGTTCAAAAGATGAGAAAGCCAAATGCACCAATTTACAGCATTTATATCAAATCCTTTAGTGCGTGTTGCCTGTCCAGTCATTAAACCCGGCGCGGGCGATAATAATACTATTCTTTTTAACCACCATTGAAAAGTCTGTCGTTCACCTGTTGAAAAAAAGGGGAGAAATATTTTGTGTACATCCATATCGAGAGTTATTTCTTGATTGCCTTGATCCTTTGTTGTTATTTTTCTGCGTTGTCGGGAGAAAATAGCTTCTCCGTTTACTTCTAAATTTTCTTCCAAAACACAGGGATGAAAATTATTAGGTTCACGGTCAATAGCCAATTCATAATGAAACAGTCGTGAATTTATTAAAATTTCCAACTCAAAACGAATAGGAATTTCCATACGAGAATCGTAAAAATCAACTTGGCCGATTAATCGGTCAAGTTGCATTTCATCAAGTCCAATCTTTTGAAAAATCATCAACGCATCCCTTAACGTCGACTTCCCAGAACCATTCTTCCCAATGAGCAATACCGATGAACAATCTTTCGGTTTGAAATCGAAATTTTGAAAACAACGGTAATTGTTAATGTAGATGCGTTGAAACATAATTGGCTCCTTGGTAGTGCTTACAGGGCATTCTACTCGTACCGCACATCCAGAATCTCATACTCCCGCGTCCCATTTGGTGCGCGGACTTCGGCTACATCGCCGGCGTATTTGCCGATTAGGGCGCGGGCTACCGGGGAACTGACTGAAATTTTGCCTTGCCGGATGTCCGCTTCGTCGTCGCCGACAATTTGGTAGGTCACGTTTTGGCCGGAATCCATATCTTCTAGCGTCACCGTTGCCCCGAATACGCAGCGGCCATCGGCGTCTAATAGGCTGGGGTCGATGATTTGGGCGTTGCCGAGTTTGCCTTCGATTTCGAGGATGCGGCCTTCGATAAAGCCTTGGCGGTCTTTGGCCGCGTCGTATTCGGCGTTCTCGGATAAATCGCCATGCGAGCGCGCTTCGGCAATGGCCGCGATGACTCCAGGGCGCTCAACGGTTTTCAGGCGGTGTAGTTCAGTGCGCAGGGCTTGTGCGCCCGCGATGGTCAAAGGAATCTTGGTCATCGGTTCAATATCAGAGTAGGGGCGCATGCCATGCGCCCGACAGTTGTAGATACAAAAGGCGGATGTTATCCGCCCATGCAGGTTAGTTTAACTTCGCATGGAGTTCTTGCAGGGCATAAACCTCTAGCCCGGCCAGATAGCGCATGCCCATGCAGGCGGCTTGCGCACCTTCTATTGTGGTAAACACAGTAACTTTGGCCGCTAGGGCGCTGGTGCGGATGGAACGGGAATCCGCCACGGCTTGGCGTTTGCCTTCTACCGTATTGATGACAAGCGCAATTTCTTCGTTTTTTATCATGTCGACGATATGCGGGCGGCCTTCATTGACTTTATTGACCGCGGTGACGGGCAAGCCCGCCGCGTCAATGACGCCTGCCGTGCCGTGCGTGGCAACAAGGGAAAAACCCATCTCGTGCAAGTCGCGCGCGACTTCAACCGCCGCAGGGCGGTCAGCGTGTTTGACGCTGATAAACGCCTTGCCTGAGGTGGGTAGCCGTACCCCCGCGCCTAACTGGCTTTTAATGAACGCTTCAGGAAAGCTGGGCGCAACGCCCATGACTTCGCCGGTCGACTTCATTTCGGGTCCCAAGATGGTGTCGACGCCGGGAAATTTAACGAAGGGAAAAACGGCTTCTTTCACCGAAAAGTACGGCGGCACAACCTCGCCCGTGATGCCTTGGCTTTTTAGGCTTTGGCCCGCCATGCAGCGCGCGGCGATTTTCGCCAGTTGCAGGCCGCATGCTTTGGAGACAAACGGTACGGTGCGTGAAGCTCTTGGATTCACTTCAAGCACATAAACAACCGTGTCCTCACCTTCTCCCTGGATGGCAAATTGCACGTTCATGAGGCCGCAGACATTCAGTGCGCGAGCCATTGCTTTGGTTTGCCTACGCAGTTCGTCTTGCAAGCCGGGCGTGAGCGTGTAGGGCGGCAGGGAACAAGCAGAATCCCCCGAATGTACGCCCGCCTGCTCGATGTGTTCCATGATGCCGCCGATGATGATTTCTTCGCCATCAGAGAGCGCGTCGACATCCACCTCGGTGGCATCGTTCAGAAAACGGTCTAGCAGCACCGGGGATTCGTTGCTGACTTTTACCGCTTCACGCATATAGCGTTCAAGGTCTTTTTGTTCATGGACGATTTCCATCGCCCGCCCGCCTAATACGTAAGAAGGGCGCACGACGAGCGGGTAGCCAATTTCAGCGGCCAGACGCACGGCGGCTTCTGGGGTGCGGGCCGTGCGGTTGGGCGGCTGGCGCAAACCGAGGTCATTTAGGAGTTTCTGGAAACGTTCGCGGTCCTCGGCGGCGTCAATCATATCCGGGCTGGTCCCGATAATAGGCACACCGTTTTCTTCCAGTGCCCGCGCGCGTTTTAGGGGCGTTTGCCCGCCAAACTGGACAATCACGCCGTCGGGTTTTTCGACATGGACGATTTCGAGAATGTCTTCAAGCGTAATCGGCTCAAAATACAGGCGGTCGGAGGTGTCGTAATCAGTTGAGACGGTTTCCGGGTTGCAGTTGACCATGATGGTTTCATAGCCATCTTCCCGCAGCGCCAGCGCCGCATGGACGCAGCAATAATCAAATTCAATGCCTTGCCCAATCCGGTTGGGGCCGCCGCCCAGCACCATGATTTTTTTGCGGTTGCTTGGACGCGCCTCGCATTCTTCCTCATAAGTTGAATACATGTAGGCGGTAGAAGTAGCGAATTCAGCCGCGCAAGTATCAACGCGCTTAAACACAGGCCGTACCCCAAGGGCATGGCGAACCAAACGCACGGCGGTTTCATCGCTGTTGAGGAGCTTTGCCAGACGGCGGTCTGAAAACCCTTTGCGCTTTAGCGCCCGGAATTCTTCCGCAGACAGCGCCTTGAGCGAACGCCCGCCGAGCGCCTTTTCGGACACGACAATGTCCTCAATCTGGGCTAAGAACCAGGGGTCGATTCGGGTGAGCTGGTACACTTTCTCAAGGCTATAACCTTCCCGGAAGGCTTGCCCCACATACCAGATGCGTTGTGCGCCGGGCGTGGCGAGTTCGTGCTCCAAATCTTCTTGGTCGGTTTCCACCTCATCCAGCCCGTAGACGCTCACTTCCAGCCCGCGCAATGCTTTTTGGAATGATTCCTGAAAAGTGCGCCCCATCGCCATCACCTCGCCCACGGATTTCATTTGCGTGGTGAGGCGGTCATTGGCTTGGGGGAATTTCTCAAAGGCGAAACGCGGCACTTTGGTGACGACATAATCAATAGAAGGCTCGAACGACACAGGGGTTGCGCCGCCGGTGATGTCGTTTTTGAGTTCGTCGAGCGTATAGCCCACGGCCAGTTTGGCCGCCACTTTGGCAATCGGAAATCCCGTGGCTTTCGACGCCAAGGCTGAAGAGCGCGATACCCGGGGGTTCATCTCAATCACAATCATGCGCCCGTCTTTGGGGTTAATCGCAAACTGTACGTTCGAGCCGCCCGTATCCACGCCAATTTCACGCAGCACCGCAATGGAAGCATTACGCAGGATTTGGTATTCCTTGTCGGTGAGGGTTTGCGCCGGGGCCACGGTAATAGAGTCGCCCGTGTGCACACCCATCGGGTCAAGGTTTTCGATGGAACAAATGATGATGCAATTATCTTTTTTGTCACGCACCACTTCCATCTCGAATTCCTTCCAGCCCAGCAAGGATTCTTCGATAAGCAATTCGTTTGTGGGGCTGGCTTCCAGCCCGCGTTTGCAAATCTCGGTGAATTCTTCGGGGTTATAAGCCACCCCGCCGCCCGTGCCGCCCAACGTGAAGCTGGGACGGATAATCACCGGAAAGCCGATGCCGCCCTGCACCTGCAAGGCTTCTTCCATGCTGTGCGCAATGCCGGAACGGGCAGAACCTAGCCCAATGCGGGTCATCGCATCCTTGAATTTGAGCCGGTCCTCCGCTTTATCAATCGCAGAACGGGACGCGCCGATAAGTTCAACGCCATGTTTTTCCAGCACCCCGTTCCGGGCTAAGTCAAGCGCACAATTAAGCGCGGTCTGCCCGCCCATCGTGGGAAGGAGCGCATCGGGGCGCTCTTTTTTGATAATGCGCTCGACCACCTGCCATGTAACGGGTTCGATGTAAGTCACATCCGCCATGTCAGGGTCGGTCATAATCGTCGCCGGGTTGGAATTGACTAACACCACCCGGTAACCCTCCTCGCGCAAAGCCTTGCACGCCTGAGCGCCGGAATAGTCGAACTCACACGCCTGCCCGATAATGATGGGGCCGGCCCCGATAATTAGAATGGTGTGGATGTCTGTGCGTTTGGGCAT
>JAIRPB010000164.1 GCA_031257305.1 Azoarcus sp. | reverse complement strand
TTTGGGCCGTTGCTGGAGAGCAGTAAGGAACGGATTAGGGCGAGTTCGCCTAGGTATTGGTCGAGTTCGCCTAGAAGCGCCTGACGGTTGGCGAGGCAGATGTCTCGCCACATTTCTGGGTGGCTGGCGGCGATTCGGGTGAAGTCGCGGAAACCGCTGGCGGCGTGGGAAAACAGGAGTTCGGCATTGGCACGGCCCGCTAGGTCGTGAACCAACCCAAAAGAAAGTAAATGCGGTAGATGGCTGACGGCGGCAAAAACACGGTCATGGTCTTGCGGGGCCATTTCGGCCACCTTCGCGCCACAGGCTACCCAAGCCTTGCGTACTCGCTCAACGGCGGCCGAATCATTTTCTGGTAGCGGCGTTATGACCGTGCGTTTGCCACGGAAAAGCGTGGCGCTGGCGGCTTCTACGCCGCTTTTCTCGGTACCGGCTATGGGGTGCGCAGGAACGACACGCGCTAGATGCGAGCCAAGCCGTCGGTAGGTTGCTGTAATCACGTCGCCTTTGGTGCTGCCGACATCCGTCACAACCGTTGAAGGCTGTAGATGCTTGGCCATCGCTTCCATGACTGCATCGGTTTGTCCAACGGGCATTGCTAACAGGACAAGGTCAGCGTTATTCAGTGCCGAAGGCCAGCCAGATGCGATTTCGTCGATGACGCCGCTTTGTTGGGCGCGCTCAAGCACTTCGTTTGAGCGGTCCATGCCAACGATGTGATTTACCGCCCTTTTTTTGCGCAACGCCAGCGCAAATGAGCCTCCGATAAGGCCAACGCCACATATGACGAGTTTGTTTATCCGTGCCATGACGCCCCTCTTCCGTTTCAGGACACCCTTATATTATGTGACAAATTGATGCTTGTTTTCGTTTCTATAACGCCCGTCGTAGCGCCTCAATAAACCGCGCGTTTTCTTCCGGCAACCCTACTGACACGCGCAGCCATTCCGGTAAGCCGTAGCCTGCAATGGGACGCACGATAACGCCTTGCGCAAGCAGGGATTGGTTGACCTTGGCGCCATCGCCTACCCTCACGGTGATGAAATTGCCGAATGAAGGAATCCACTCTAGTCCGAGTTCGTCAAAAACCGCCGATAGCTGCGCGATACCCCGGCGGTTGTTTTCAGCTACTTTTTCGACAAAATCTTGGTCTTTCAATGCCGCCACGGCCGCCGCTTGCGCAACGACGGAAACATTGAAAGGCTGCCGTACCCGGTTCATCAAGTCAGCCACTTCTGGATGCGCGACGGCGTAGCCAAGCCGTAGCCCCGCCAAGCCATAGGCTTTGCAGAGTGTGCGGGAAACCAATAGGTTGGGAAATTTTTTAATCCACGCAATCGCGTCGTAGCGGGATTCGGGGGGCAGAAATTCGGTATAGGCTTCATCAAGCACCACGAGCACGTCTTGCGGTATCTGGGCGAGAAAGGCTTCAATTTTGTTGCCCGGCAAGAATGTGCCTGTGGGGTTGTTAGGGTTGGCAATAAAAAGGATGCGGGTATCGGGGGTAATAGCGGCGCGCATCGCATCAAGGTCATGGCCGTAGTTTTGGGCAGGAACCTGAATGCAAGTTGCCCCGCGCGCAAGCGTTGCCAAGGGATAGACGGCAAACGAGTATTGGGCGAATACCGCCGAAGTACCGGGTGTGAGAAAAGTTTGGGTAGCGATTTCAAGGATGTCATTGGAACCGTTGCCGATAACCAGTTGCGCCATGTCCACGCCAACTTTTTTGGCAAGCGCCGCTTTGAGCGCGAAAGCGTTGCCGTCCGGGTAACGGTTGCCCTCCTCCAACGCGGCGGCCGCGGCCGCTTTGGCTTTCTGGCTCATGCCCAAAGGATTTTCGTTGGAAGCGAGTTTAACGATGTCCTTTTCAGGGATACCGGTCTCACGTGCGAGTTCAGAAATGGGTTTGCCGGGCTGATAGGGCGACAGGGAACGGATATGGGCGGGAGCGCGGGTAGCGACGGTCATGGGGTGAAATTCCTTGGTCATTTTGGTTTTGATGCTTAATAGGCGG
Organism: Azoarcus sp.; assembly: GCA_031257305.1. Lineage (GTDB taxonomy): Bacteria > Pseudomonadota > Gammaproteobacteria > Burkholderiales > Rhodocyclaceae > WRNU01. Next base: position 2,654 of record JAIRPB010000164.1, on the reverse strand, counting down.
CCGGATACGACCCCAGTATTTTAACGAACCCTGCCCTTTCTCTAAGTTCTGCCAGCGCGGCGGCGACGGGTTTATCGTCCTGATGGCCAATGATGTCAATATAAAATACATATTCCCACATCCCGCCGGACGCGGGGCGGGATTGTAGGCGCGACATATCCACCTTGTTGTGGGCAAACGGCTCAAGCAATCCAAATACGGCTCCCGGACGGTTGGGGGCGGAACAGACGAGCGAGGTTTTATCTCGCCCGGAAACGCCCGCGCCGTGGTGCGCGATGATGAGAAAACGGGTGGAATTGTTGGAGTTGTCCTCAATGTTCATGGCGAGTTTGTGCAGACCGTACAGTTGTGCGGCGGCTTCGCCGGCAATGGCGCACGATTCCGTATCTTGCGAGGCCATGCGGGCGGCTTCGGCATTGCTGGATACCGGCACTCTCGGTAAATGCGCAAGGTTGCTGTTCAGCCATTCATGGCATTGCGCCAGTGATTGCGCATGCGAATACAGTTTTTTTGCCGCGCTGATTTCTGGGGCAAGCGAGAGCAAATGATGATGGATGCGCAACTGCACTTCGCCGCAGACTTGGAGCGAATGCGCAAGCAGCAGGTCAAGCGTACTGCCCACCGCGCCTTCGCTTGAATTCTCAACCGGGACAACCCCGTAATTCGCATGGTTGGCTTCTACGGCGCGAAAAACCTCATCGATGGAAACTTGCGGCAGAAAAGTGGGCGCAGAGCCAAAATGCTTGCGGCTGGCGCTTTCAGAGAAAGTCCCCGCCGGGCCGAGATAAGCCACCTTGAGCGGCAATTCCAGCGCGAGGCATGCCGACATCACTTCTCTAAAAATTTGCCGCACGGCGCCTTCTGGAAACGGACCGGGGTTTAGTTCGGCAATCTGGCGCAAAACGTTTGCTTCGCGTTCTGGGCGGTACGGAAAACCGGCCTCGCCGTGGCGTGATTTGACCTTGCCGACTTCCTGCGCACAACGGGCGCGGCGGCTTAAAAGTTCAAGCACTTGACGGTCGATACCGTCAATTTCCTCTCGTAAGCCAGAGAGTTCGGTTTGCAGGTCTGAATTCATGTTCGATGGGCTGAAATGTGTAAGTATAATCGCCGTCCGCCCTTAATTTGCAGAGACGATGGCCACTCATTGAACAACAAATGGCTCCTCTGATTTGAACGAACATAAACAAAGGACAAAAAAATGAAATGGCTTCTTGTACTAGCGGGCGCGGGTTTTATCCTGTACTCATTTCTCAACGATGCCGTATCAGGGACGCTCACTTTTTCCAAAGTCCTGCCTTTCTGCATTCTGGTGCTGGCGCTGGCATGGCGCAAAGAAATTAACCAGAAACTCATAAACTGGACCAAGGCGCTTGAGCAAAAGGCGGAAAAACTAGAAGACGAAAACGCCGGGAAGCCCCCGCCTAGCGAGGGCGCGGCGGGCACAGACGGCATCACCGTCCGGTGCACAACTCCCGATGGGGAAACGGGCACAGTGGTGCATGTTGCTGACGGCATCGCACACGTGAGTTTTGACGCCAAAACCCCCGAAGAAGAAGCGAGGCTCCGGTTCCAGGGCGACCCTGCCCAAACAGGTATTGTGCTCAAACTGCTGCAAGTTCCCGCCGAACAGCGGGACGAGCAATGGAACGAATCATTTTTGGCCCACATCGCCGACGCCAACCTAACCTGCGACATTGAGAAACAGCCGTTTGACGGCCCGGACGGGTTCCCCTACTTCAAGCTCTTGCCGCCCAAAAAGGGAGAACGCTACCAAGCGTGGGTTATCCGCCACATTTTGCCAAACCTGCTTGACCACGGTTATGGCGTGGCGATTAACCCGGAAAAGGCTATCCCAGACTGGATATTCAGTTACGGCGACATCGTGTGCTTTCATGTATATGGCAAATTTATGGTGCGCGACGACGACCGTTTCGATGCCTACACCGAAGAAGACGATGGCAGCAGCGACGACATCCCCGATGAAGGGATGCAGGTGCAGATGGGTGACCCGTCGCCGCAGATTCTGCCGCCGCCAGCCCGCGCCATGCTGCGCCGGTTCTTGGAAGCCTACGGCTTGCCCGCCAAAATCATGCTGATGAACCGCCCCGCCGGGAAGGGGCGCAAGGGCGGGCTATCGCTAGTATTCCCCTTTACCGAGCAAGCCAGCGATGAAACCATGCAGTACGTCACCCGCGCCGTACCGTGGTTCCTGCCCCGGCATTACCCGGTGGTCTGGATGCAGGACAGCGAGAACTTTACGTCTCTGTAACCCTGCATTGGATATACCCGCTGGCTTTTAATCATTGACGCCCGCCACAGACGCTTCTCTTCCGCCCCTGGAGCATCCCTCTCCCACTTGAGGAAGAGGGAAAACCGAGTAGTGGCTCCCGCCCTCCCTGTGGAAGTACCCCCCTGAAACCCTCTCCCAAATGGCGGACATGGTGACGCCCTCACGCGCCCAATGCCGGATAGTCGGTGTAGAACTTCTCGGTACCGCCGTAGAAGCCTTCGCGGTGCGGTTCGTTCATCGGCGCGTTGGCCTTGAGGCGTTCGACGAAATCCGGGTTCGCCAGCACCATTACACCGTAGGCTTCCAAATCGGCCAAGCCCGACCCCACGTCGGCACCAATCTGCTCACGCGGGCGGCTCGG
>JAIRPB010000038.1 GCA_031257305.1 Azoarcus sp. | reverse complement strand
TCCGTTATCGGGGCAGCCATGCGCAAGCTCGTCCACCTCTGCTTCGGCGTCCTCAAAAACCGCGTCCCTTACAGGGCCGATTTCTTGAAAAACGCTTGACCGGGGAGACGGTATCTACGGAGTTCCGCCATGACGATTGGGGCGATTCGCCATCTAAAAAGCGAACCGCGAATGGACGCGGATAAACGCTAATTTATCGAGCGGTTTTTTTTGGGTGTATTCGCGTGTGTTAGCGTCCATTCGCTGTTTTCTGGCGGACGGGGGAAACGGGACCGCTGCCCCTCTCCCGGCGCTTCGCGCCACCCTCTCCCACAAAGGGAGAGGGCAAAACTAGCACCGAGTGCCCCTCACCCCATGCGGGAGAGGGGGCGGGTGTGCGGGCGTTGTATAGAACGCCTTTAATGACGGGGTGTTGGGCTGTTCGCGGTTTTTTCAGTGGCGGCGAGTGCCGCAGTCAGGCGTTCTTTTCGGTCTGGCGCGGGGGCGATGCGTACTCGTTTAGAGCGGGAGGTTTCGCCGCTGATAATCTGGACTTCCGATTTAGAGGCTCCGCAGATTTTGGCTAGGTATGCGCAGAGCGCGGCGTTGGCTTTGCCGTCGACGGGCGGGGCGGCTAGGCGGAGTTTGGCGTCGTTGCCGTGAAGGCCGGCAAAGCCGGTTTGTTTGGCTCCCGGCTGGACATGCAGGCACAGGATGAGGCTGCCGTCGGGGGTTTGCGTGAGCCAATTGCTCATTGAATGCGTTTATAAACCGGGAATGAACGATGGCAACAGGCTTTGCCGTAGGTTAAAGAGCAGAAGCTGGATGATTTGCAGGACGACGAATAGCACTAGCGGCGAGATGTCTAAGCCGCCTATGGGTTTTATGAGGCGGCGGAATGGCGCAAGAAAAGGCCGCGCTAGTTCGCTAAAGATAAAAGCGGCGGGGTTTTGCGGCCCGACCCAAGAGAGAATGACCGCGATAAGGACGATGCCGGTCACAAAGTAGACCGCCATATGCGCGAGGCCAATCAGGCTCAATAGCAGTAGGGTCATCATGCTGATGTCCACATATTTCGCAATCCGAAATTTCTCAATCAAAGCGAAAACTATCTGCACCCCCCAAGCCAGCAACAGGGTGGCGATGTCCAAGCCAAGCAGGCTGGGTATAACGCGGCGCACGGGCAGGACAATCCAGTCGGTAACGGCGATGACGAATTGCCCGATAGGGTTGCGGAACGATACCCGTGCCCACTGCATAAAAAAGCGCGCCAGCAGCGTGATGGTTACGAAGCCGAACACCGTCTGAAGAATGAAATGCAGCACTGAAGATAAAGCGTTTACCATATTTTTACCCCTGTTAATGCGGCTCCGTTAATCTTGGCCGAGTTGGTTGCCTAATTCAAGACTGCGGGCCGTGGCAGCATCGACTGCGCCAATGAGGGCATCAAACCAGCCTGCGTTGGCAAGGTGCGCCAGTGCGGCGGCGGTGGTCCCGCCCTTGGACGTGACTTTCTCGCGCAGCGTGGCCGGAGAGTCATCAGACGCTTCCGCCAGACGCGCCGCGCCGAGCACCGTGCCAATCGCCAGACGGCGGGCGCTGTCGGTATCCAGCCCTTTTGATTGGCCGGCAGAGGCAAGCGCCTCAATAAAATGGAATACATATGCGGGACCGCTGCCGGAGATGCCTGTTACGAGGTCAAGACGGGTTTCGTCATCTACCCACACCACGCTGCCAACGGCGGAAAGAATGCGTTCGGCGATTTCTTTTCCGGGCGCATCCACGGCGGGCGAGGCAAACATGCCGGTGATGCCCGCGCCGATAAGCGCCGGGGTATTGGGCATACAGCGCACAAGCCGGGAGTAGGGCGCGCCGGCATCGCCTAGCCACCGGGCAATGTCTACTAGACGTAAACCGGCCGCAATAGAAATGACAAGCGTTTGACGGAGCTGGCCCGCGAAGGGGGCTAAGGCGTTTTTCATCTGCTGCGGCTTGACGGCCAGCACTAGTACGTCGCTTTGGGAGACGGCATCGTTGGGCGCGGCCAGCGTGGTGATGCGCCACTTAGCTTGCAAGCGTTGCCGGGCGGCATCGTCGGGGTCAATAACCGTAATGTAAGCGGCATCGAAATCGCGTGTGAGCATGCCGCCAATCAAGGCCGTTGCCATGTTGCCGCCGCCAAGAAATGATATTTTCATTGTGAAACAACCCCTTCTGTATGGTCAGTTTGGGCGCGGGATGGGCGGGAGCCAAAAATGGCCGTCCCTACCCGCACGATGGTTGCGCCTTCGGCAATGGCCGCTTCAAGGTCGTGCGACATGCCCATTGAGAGGGTATCCACCGCCAGCCCCGCCGACTTTAACTGCTCGTTCAATTCACGGAGCAGCGCAAAACGGCGGCGGAGCAGCGCCACGTCCCCGGTTGGCTCCGGGATGCACATCAGGCCGCGCAAAACAAGGCGCGGCAAGGCCGCAACGGCGTGTGCTAGCGGCACGGCTTCCTCAATGGGTACGCCGCTTTTGCTGGCTTCTCCGCTGACATTGACTTGTAGGCAGATTTGCAGCGGCGGGAGATTTTCTGGGCGCTGTGCGGATAAACGTTCTGCGATTTTGAGCCGGCCGATGCCATGCGCCCAAGCGCAGTTTTCAGCCACGACGCGGGTTTTATTGCTTTGCAGCGCACCGATGAAATGCCACTCTATGAGCGGGAAATGAGCCAATTCAGCGGCTTTCGCGCCGAGTTCGTCAGCATAGTTTTCGCCAAAAGCATATTGTCCTGCCTCAAACGCGGCGGATACATCTGATGCCGGCCATGTTTTGCTGACAGCGAGTAACCGGATTGAATGCGGGTCACGCCCGGCGGATTGAGCGGCGGCGGCAATACGCGCACGCACGGCATTTAGATTTGCGGCTATCGGTGACATATCGCCGAATTGTTGGCTTTTTATTTGATGAAGGGTTAGTAGTATAGCCGTTGTTTTTCCCGTGTCCGCACGGGCATCTTTCCCTAGCAACCGACCCAATATCATGGACATTACCGAACTGCTTGCTTTTTCAGTGAAGAACAAAGCATCTGACCTGCATCTTTCCGCCGGTATGCCGCCGATGATTCGCGTCAATGGCGATGTGCGCAAAATCAACCTCCCGCCCCTTGAGCACAAGGAAGTGCACTCGCTGGTTTATGACATCATGAATGACCGCCAGCGCAAGCAGTACGAAGAAACGTTTGAGTGCGACTTTTCTTTTTCTATTCCTAATCTTGCCCGTTTCCGGGTGAATGCTTTCAATCAGGAACGCGGCGCGGCGGCGGTGTTTCGGACCATTCCTTCCAAAATACTCACGCTAGAAGCACTGAATTGCCCCAAGATTTTCACAGACATTGTGGAACAGCCACGCGGCATTATTCTGGTGACGGGACCCACGGGGTCGGGCAAGTCAACCACCTTGGCGGCGATGATTGACCATATCAACGAAAACGAGTTTGCCCATATCCTGACGGTGGAAGACCCCATTGAATTTGTGCATGTGCCCAAGCGTTGCCTGATTAACCAGCGCGAGGTTTTCCGCGACACCCTGTCATTTAACAACGCTTTGCGTTCAGCGTTGCGCGAGGACCCGGACGTGATTTTGGTGGGCGAACTGCGTGACTTAGAAACCATCCGTCTCGCGCTCACGGCGGCGGAAACCGGGCACTTGGTATTTGGTACGCTGCATACGTCATCCGCCTCCAAAACCATCGACCGGATTGTTGACGTGTTTCCGGCGGCGGAAAAAGAAATGGTGCGGTCGATGCTCTCTGAATCGCTCCGTGCGGTGATTTCGCAGACCCTCATTAAAACGAAAGACGGCACAGGGCGCGTAGCGGCGCACGAAATCATGATTGGCACGCCGGCCATCCGTAACCTCATCCGCGAAAACAAAGTGGCGCAAATGTATTCCTCCATCCAGACGGGCCAAAACTACGGGATGCAGACGCTTGACCAATGCTTAACTGAATTAGTCCGGCGCAATGTCATTGCGGCCAGCGAGGCACGGCTAAGTGCACAAAATAAAGATAGTTTTGCGGCGGGCGTCGCCTAAACAGGCCCGCGCTACAAAAAACACACAGCAGATAACGGGGAGAAACCATGGAACGGGACCAAGCACTCAAATTCATGCACGACCTGCTACGTTTGATGCTGCAAAAAAACGGCTCTGACTTACTGATAACGGCCGGTTTTCCCCCGGCCATCAAAATCGACGGGCGCGTGATGCCGCAATCAAACCAGCCGCTATCCCCTGCGCATACAGCGGAATTGGCGAGGGCGGTGATGAACGACCGTCAGGCGGCCGAGTTTGAAGCCTCAAAAGAATGCAATTTTGCTATTTCGCCCGCCGGTATCGGACGTTTCCGCGCAAACGCTTTCGTGCAGCAGGGCAGGGTCGGGCTAGTGCTGCGTACCATCTCCAGCAAAATCCCCACGCTCGACGACCTGCGGCTCCCCCCGTCCCTGCGCAACATCGCCCTAGCGAACCGTGGGTTAGTTATTTTTGTAGGCGGGACCGGGACCGGCAAAACCACCTCGCTGGCGGCGATGGTGGATTACCGCAACGAAAACTCCCACGGCCACATCATCACCGTCGAAGACCCGATTGAATATGTTCACGTGCATAAAAACTGCATCGTGGAACAGCGTGAAGTGGGGCTTGACACCGACTCTTGGGAAACCGCGCTGAAAAACACGCTGCGCCAAGCGCCCGATGTCATCCTAATGGGCGAAATCCGCGACCGCGAGACGATGGATTACGCCATTGCCTTTGCCGAAACCGGCCACTTGGCGCTGGCAACCCTGCACGCCAACAGCACGAACCAAGCCATAGACCGCATCGTCAATTTCTTTCCCGAACAGCGCCGCCCGCAGTTGCTCATGGATTTGTCGCTCAACGTCCGGGCCATTGTTTCGCAGCGGCTGCTGCCCATAAAAGGCAAAAAGGGACGTGTGCCCGCCGTAGAAATCATGCTGAATTCTCCCTTGATTGCCGATTTGATTTTCAAAGGCGACATCCCGGAAATTAGGGAAGTGATGAAACGTTCCCGCGAAGAAGGCATGCAGACTTTCGACCAAGCCCTATTCGACCTTTACGAAGCGGAACTCATCGCTTACGAAGATGCCCTGCGCAACGCAGATTCCGTCAACGACCTGCGTCTACAAATCAAGCTCAACAGCAAACACAGCGACCCCGGCGTACTCACGGAAAACGTTAGAAGTTTGGGGATTGCTTGAGTGATTGGTACAGAGGGGCACACAAGA
>JAIRPB010000011.1 GCA_031257305.1 Azoarcus sp. | reverse complement strand
CCATGTTTCAGGCACAGCTTGATGCCTTTGACGATGCCGAACCGTTTGATGTGACGTAGCGTTTTTTTGCGGCAACTGCCGGCTTGTCCGGGGGATATGGAGTGTGACGGCTTATGTAGGGGAGAGGGGTATTCAGCAGGCATGCCGCGCCTTTCCCGTAGGGGCGCTTGCCAAGCGCCCGAAAACGGTACAAAAAAAGAACCGCGAATGAACGCAAATAAATGCTAATTTCCTAGGGGGTTATTCACGTCCATTCGCGTTTATTCGCGGTTTTTGTGTTGAGCGGTGTTTCTCGCCCTTATATGAAACGTCTGAAACAGAAAATCAAATCCCCGCCGCCTTTGGATTTTTTATTCCCCTGCCCGCGCAGGTAGCTCAAAGAAAAGCACATCAGACACTGCCCACGCCGCCAGCAGGTTTCCGCCGGGCTGGAAAGCCAGTGAACGCCCCCTTACGCCTTCGCCCTGCCCAACTAATTTACCGGAAGGCATCTCCCAAACCCGGAAGCGCCCGTCCCCATAAGCGCCCGCCAACCTGCCGTCACTCGACAGCGCCAACGTAGTCACAGTTTGCGGAGCCGTGATTTCCATTAGCAAGCGGAACGGCTCAATACTGTAGACGCGGATTTTTTGGTTAACCGAGGTGGCAAACGTTTTGCCATCAGGGGAAAACGCAAGCCGCAATGCCTCAATGCCAAAGCCAAACATCCGCCCCGTGCCGCAGCGCCCAACCTCCCGCCTTTCTTCAAACTGCCACACGACGCACTCACCGTTGTCTTTTATTGAGACCATGTGCCGTTCGTCGGGAGCCAGTTCCCCCCCTATGTCCAAAGATTCCGCCTTATCGTTTTTGAAGGGCGCGGCCAGCACGGATTTTTCCGTGCCGATAATTAGGATTTGCCCCTTGCGGGTCAACTTAAACCCTACCATTGAGAGAACGCGAGGCATCTTGGGAAATGGCCGGGTTTCATTGGTGCGCCAGTCAAGCAATGAAGCGCCATAGCCGAAAAAAACATAACGGCTGTTGGCGGTAGCCATGCGGTAATGCCCGCGCCCGCCTAATTCCGCTACATCAAAAGAATGGGCGTAAATTTCCTGTGGCGGGTGGATGGTTTTAATATGCACAGCTAGCGCATCACATTCGCGGTCACATGAAGGGGCGATTCCCTTCGGAATGTTTTTATAAGACGTTTTAATTTGTTCTACGTAATACCAAGTATTGGCGTCGATATAACCCGCGAAACGGATGTCCCTCCAAATGTTATTACTGTTTATATTTTCCTCGGCTGATTTTGTGAGATCCCAAGCATGCGTTTTATCTTTATGTTCAAGAACGGAAAAATCACTACTGCGATAAAGCCGAAAATCGGTGACATTATCAGGATAGTCAAAATCGTCGACCATAATGAAAGTGCTGCCGTCCTCGGAAAACTCAAATTTCCATGCGCTGAACTTTTCGGTATGAACAAGTTTCATATCAGGCGGAATTTCTTCTTTATCGTCAGCGATAGCTTGTGCGGCAAGGCTTCCACTGAAGGCCAAGAGCAAAACACCAAGAAATAGCGTAGGAAAGTTGCGCATCATTCGTCCTCCTTCTGTATTTGTTTCTCTGCCCGCGCAGGAAGCTCAAAGAAAAGCACACCAGACATTGACCACGCCGCCAGCAGGTTTCCGCCGGGCTGGAAGGTGAGTTGACGGACATTATTGCGGGCATCTCCGACATCGCCCTGCCCAATAATCTTGCCGGTAGGCACTTCCCATACTTGGATGCGCCCGTCCTCAAAACCGCCCGCTATCCTGCCGTCGCCTGAAAGCGCCAGCGTTATCACATTTTGCGGGGCCGTGATTTCCATTAGCAAGCGGAACGGCTCAATACTGTAGACGCGGATTTTCTGGTTAACCGAGGTGGCAAACGTTTTGCCGTCGCGGGAAAGCGCCAGATGCTTTTCTTTAATGCCTAATCCAAATAACCGCCCCGTGCCACATCGCCCTATTTCGCGCCTTTCCTCAAATTGCCACACAATACATTCGCCATTGTCTTTTAGCGCAACCATGTGGCGCTCATCGGGGGTTAATTCTCCCCCTATTTCCAGAATTTCCGCCTCTTCTTTTTTGAACGGCTCGCCCAGCAAGGTTTTCTCTTGGCTACTAATGAGGATTTGCCCTTTTTGGGTGAGCTTTAACGATAGTTCAGGCGGCAAATAAGGAAAACCCATACCTATTGGATAATGGCGGATTTCATTAGTGCGCCAGTCAAGCACGGGGTCGCCCATACCAAAAAAAACATAGCGGCTGTTGGCAACATCCATGTAGTCATTTCTAAAACCTAATTTTGCATCAAATGCACGGGTGTAAATTTCTTTTGGCGGATGGAGGGCTTTAATATGCACAATAACAGCACGGCATTTGCTGCCGCATGAAGGTTCTATTCCTGCTGGCATGTCACCGTAAGACGAAAAAATTTCTTCTATGTAATACCAAGTATTAGCGTCGATATAGCCCGCCGACCGGATTTCTCTCCAATCTTTATTTCTGTTTTTATTTTCCTCATCTGACTCCCAAGGGCGTATTTCATCCTCCTGCTCTAGGATGGAAAAATCGTTACTGCGATAAAATCGAAACTCATAACTGCGATGGTTTACTATGATAAAAGTAGTGCCGTCCTCGGAAAACACAAACCTTGACGCCCTAAACTTTTCGGCATGCACCTGTTTGATTGTAAGGGGAATGTTTTCTTGAGCTTCACTAGCGACAGCCCCCCCATTAAGCGAGAAGAGCAAAACACCAAGAAATAGCGTAGGAAAGTTGCGCATGATTAGTTCTCTTTTTGTGTTTATTCCCCTGCCCGCGCAGGAAGCTCAAAGAAAAGCACACCGCCAAACATTGCCCACGCCGCCAGCAGGTTTCCGCCGGGCTGGAAGATAAGTTTCCGAACATTATTGCGGACATAACTGGCATCGCCCTGCCCAATAATCTTGCCGGTAGGCACTTCCCATGCTTGGATGCGCCCGTCCTCAAAACCGCCCGCTATCCTGCCGTCGCCTGAAAGCGCCAGCGTCATCACATTTTGCGGGGCTGTGATTTCCATTAGCAAGCGGAACGGCTCAATACTGTAGACGCGGATTTTTTGGTTAACCGAGGTGGCAAACGTTTTGCTGTCGCGGGAAAGCGCCAGATGCTTTTCTTTAATGCCCAATCCAAATAACCGCCCCGTGCCGCATCGCCCTATTTCGCGCCTTTCTTCAAATTGCCACACAATACATTCGCCAGTGTCTTTTAGCGCAACCATATGGCGCTCGTCGGGGGTTAATTCTCCCCCTATTTCCAGAATTTCCGCCTCTGCTTTTTTGAACGGCTCGCCCAGCAAGGTTTTCTCTGGTGCCGTCACCATGATTTGCCCTTTGAGGGTTAATTTGTACTTGAACCCTTTGGGCAAATAGGGTTCAAAACACATCCCTAACGGATAACGGCGGATTTCATTAGTACGCCAGTCAAGCAGCGAGCTACAGTCACCAAAAAAAACATAGCGGCTATTAGCAACATCATCGCCGTCATTTCTAGCCCACCCATATTCCGTGCGATCCAGCGAACGGGTATAAATTTCTTTTGGCGGATGGAGGGTTTTGATATGCACAATCACCGCATCGCGGCCGACTTGTCGCTTTTCTCCCGTCGGCGTGACATCGTTATACGAAAGTAATTGCTCTATGTAATACCAAGTATTAGCGTCGATATAGCCCGCCGACCGGATTTCTCTCCAATCTTTATTTCTGTTTTTATTTTCCTCATCAGACCACCAAGGGCGCGTTTCACTCTCCTGCTCTAGGATGGAAAAATCGCTACTACGAATAAATCGGAAAGCTCTATATCCTTCATAACTATTCACCATGATGAAAGTGCTACCGTCCTCGGAAAACTCAAACCTCGTTGAGCCAAATTCTTCAGAATGCACTAGTTTGATTGTAGGGGGAATGTTTTCTTGGGCTTCGCCAGAGACAACCCCTCCATTAAGCAAGAAGAGCAAAACACCAAGAAATAGCGTAGGAAAATTGCGCATGATTTGTTCTCCGTTCCTGTTTACCGTCCGGCACTGACAAAACCGTAATAACAGTGCAGAAATGCCCCAAGAATTAAATCAGGATACTTTCGGGTAACGGGGCGATGCCGCTCTCCCCATGTGTAAATATTAAAAGTAACCCGCTTTGTTTTTAATTCCTCCGCAGAAGCGGTTGCAGGGACCGGGGGAAGCGAGTTTGGGGCGTTCTTAGCGGTGCTGTTAGGCGGCGGGGCGGACAAGTTCAGAGAAGAGCAGCCGGGGAACGGGGCGGGCTGGTTGTCAATTGTGACGGAAGAGTCAAGCACCACCCAGTGATTCGGCGTACCCGGGACAGTTTTCGGGACACCGGGCATCAACACTTTTTCTATGCCGGGGCCATTCAGGATTTGAGCCACGATGAACAAGCAGACAAACTCGCCGCACTTATACAGTGCGCTGGCATTCAGCAGGTTATTCAGCCCCTTTGAGATAACGAGATTGGTGTCGTTGCAAACACCCCCGCCGGTAAACCAGCCGGTGGCGTTGAACCATTCTTCCATCTGGCTAGGCAAAGTAATGCCTGCGGCGGAGGAGGCAACGGAGTTCATGTCGAGGAACTGATTAGAAGAGTCGCGCAGGCTGGCCAGCGCAACCCAGTCAACAGGGTTGATAAAACCGGAAGTCTTTGGCAGGTTTGCCCTGCGGCAGTCTGCACCCGGTTTGACATGCAGCCCGCCGAGCCGCCCTTCCCCGGTGGTCAGCAGGTCAACAACATACTGCTTGTATGCCTCTGGGTCGTGGCTGGCAACGCAGTACATAAATGCCGCCGGACCGCAGAGCGGCGCATTCGCTTGGTTAATCTTAAAAGGCTCTTTAGCTCTGTCGGCAATGGCGGCGGCTACCTTTTTCCTAGAAAAACCATTTATATCGCTTTCGTCCTGCACGAACCCTGTAAAAACAATATCTCCTTTGCCTTGCTCAAATTCTACAAACGTCACCATGTGTTGCCCTCTTTTGTTAATGGTTTGAGGTTATCCGGCGTGGCCTCACGCCTCCATGTTCTGCTTAACGTTCCATGCGGCGGTAACGGCCGGCCCCGCTACGCCGCTGGGGTGCCGGCGGCGCTGCTCAATCTTGATGTGGGCGTAGGAGATTTCAACCGTTTCACGTGTCCGGGCCGTGCCCGCAAAGGCGTAAGGGCCGGCGCGCACAATCACGGCGTCGGCCAGCGTAATGCGCAGGTATTCCGTTGGCCTGTCGCCGCCCCGGTACGCGCAGAGGATGACCTTGGGGATATGGCGGCCTGATGCGCAGTACCTAAAAAGCATCGGCGTGGCGCGGTCAAGATAGTGGATGAAGGAGAGCACGCCAAAGCTCGCCCGGCTCACGCCAATGCCGCCGCCAACGGAGGCGGAGGAGGACTGGCTGACGCTGTAGCGGAAATTGAGCACGTCAATCCAGCCTTTGTGCTCGGCGTCTTGGCATTCCCCGGTAATGCCTTCAATTTTGACGTAGGCGGACGCAATAGAACCCATTGTTATTTCCCTATTGAATTCAAAATTCTGCCAAATGACGGGCAATGATATAGCAATCCCGCTTTTTAATTATGAAATGCCCGGTTGTCATTATGGGCAGAGCAATCCATGTGGTTGCTATTCCGGCCAGTCTGGATTGCTTCGTCGCTTCTCGCCTCACAATGACGATATTGAACGGTTTTTGGAATGTAGGGGGGCGGGTTTCTCTGCCACGTCATTCATTTTTTGCGTAGGGGGCAGATTGTTGCCCGGCGTAATTCCGGGATCTGTCCCGGAATCTAGGCGGTCTTGGGAAGGCGGCGGCGGTTTCTTTTGGCGCAGACGGGACACGAACGCCAGCGCCTGACCGATGCAACGGGCAAAGAAAAGGACGGGACGCAGTAGCGTGACGCCGCAGCAGCCCATTTTTTATCCCTCAAACATCAACTGCCCTTCCACCATCGTGTAGCGCACGACGCCGGGGAGTTCTTGACCTAGGAACGGCGTGTTTTTGCCTTGGCTCTTGAGGTGGTTCCGGCTGACGGTGAAGCGGGCGTTGGCGTCAAAAACGCAGAGGTCGGCGCGGGCGCCGGGGGCGAGGTGGCCGGCTTTGGTGATGCCGACGAGATTCGCTGCGTTTGAGGTGACGCAGGAAAGCGCCTTGACGAGCGGGATGTGGTTGTTTTCAGCCCATTTAAGGGTGAGGGGCAGCAGGAGTTCTAGGCCCGTAGCGCCGGGTTCGGATTCGCTAAAGGGGATGAGCTTGCAGTCGTCATCCACGGGGGTGTGGTCGGAACACAGGGCGTTGATGCGGCCGTCCATTAACCCTTTTGAGAGGGCGTCACGGTCCGTGTGGCTACGTAGCGGCGGGATGAGGTGGCAGTGGGTGTTGAAATAACCGATGTCTTGGTCGCACAGATGCAGGTGGTTGATGGAGATGTCGCAGGTCACGTCCATGCCTTGCGCACGGGCTTGTTCAATGAGCGTGAGTCCTTCGGCGCTGGAGAGGCGCGTGATATGGAGCCGTGCGCCGGTGGCTTTGGCCAGTTGCAGGTAGGTGAAAAGGGCAACGGTCTCGGCCGCCACGGGGATGCCGGTGAGTCCAAGTCGGCTGGCGGTTTCGCCGTCGTGGGCGTAGCCGTTGCGGGCGAGGAACGGGGCAATGGGCTGTAGCCATACACGAAAATCGAACGTGGCGGCGTACTGCATGGCGCGCATGAGCACCATGTTGTCGAGCATGGGGATGTTGGCTTGGGAGAAGGCGACGCACCCGGCTTCCACGAGTTCTGCCATTTCCGAGAGGCGTTCGCCTTTTAGGGCGATGGTGAGCGCGCCAACGGGGTAAATGTGGGCGCGGTTGAGTTTTTTGGCGCGGTAGCAAAGCATTTCGACGAGGCCCGGTTCGTCTAGGGCAGGGTCGGTATCCGGGGGAATGGCAACGCTGGTGACGCCGCCCGCCATCGCGGCTTCCATTTCAGATTCGAGCGTGGCGCGGTATTCAAAGCCGGGTTCACGTAGGCGGGCCGCAAGGTCAATTAGGCCGGGGGCAACGATAAGCCCCGTGGCGTCGAGCGTGCGGTGAGGGCGGAAACCGTCAGGCGCGGTGCCCGTTGCGGCGATTTTGCCGTCAGCGATGAAAACATCTTGTACTTGGTCAATTTGGCGGGCGGGGTCGACGAGGCGGCCATTGGCGATGTGGATATTTATCATCGTGTTTTCCTATTTATTGTCCGGCAAGCATACTCATCACGGCCATACGCACGGCAATCCCGAAAGTGACTTGCGGCAGGATGACGGATTGTGTGCCGTCGGCGACGGCGGAGTCGATTTCGATGCCACGGTTCAGCGGTCCCGGGTGCATGACGATGGCGTCCGGTTTGGCAAGCGCGAGCTTTTCAGGGGTAAGTCCCCAGACTTTGTAGTATTCCTGCGGCGTGGGCAATAACGCGCCTGTCATGCGTTCGTTTTGTAGGCGTAACATCATGACAACATCGACCCCGCGCAAACCTTCGCGCATATCGGTAAAGGTGCGCACTCCTAGGTTTTCGATGGCAGTGGGCAGCAGGGTTTTAGGCGCTACAACGCGCAAATCGGGGACGCCGAGCGTGGTGAGCGCGGCAATCTGGGAACGGGCGACCCGTGAATGCAGGATGTCGCCGACGATGGCAATTGAAAGTTGGGTGAAGTCGCGCTTGTAGTGGCGGATGGTGTACATGTCCAGCAAGCCTTGGGTGGGATGGGCATGCCGCCCGTCCCCGGCGTTGACCACATGGATGTGGTCGCGCCCCGTGGCTTGGAGGTGCTGGGCGATAAGCACCGGCGCGCCGCTGGCGGAGTGGCGGACAACAAACATATCGGCGTGCATCGCGCAGAGGTTGTCGATAGTATCGAGCAGGCTTTCACCTTTGGCGGTGGAACTGGTGGAGACGTTGAGATTTACCACGTCAGCGGACAGGCGCTTGGCCGCAATCTCGAACGTGGTGCGGGTGCGGGTGGAGTTCTCAAAAAACAAGTTAAAAATGCTTTTGCCGCGCAGCAGGGGCAGTTTTTTGACTTCGCGCTCGGCAACTTCGGTAAAGGGCGCGGCGTGGTCAAGAATGCCAATAATGACTTCGCGGGGCAGTCCGTCAAGGGTGAGCAGATGCTGGAGTTCACCGTGTTTGTTGAGCTGTGGGTTACGCATGGATTAGCCTCAAAGTCAGGTTGCCATTTTCCATCTGTTCTAATTGCAGGTTTTGCGAAGCGGGCAACGGTTCAGGCAGGGTGTGGGCACAGTAGCGGGCCGCAATCGGCAGTTCGCGCCCGCCACGGTCGACGAGCACCGCCAGTTCAACGCTGGCGGGACGCCCAAAGTCAAAAATTTCATTGAGGGCCGCACGGATGGTGCGGCCTGTGTAGAGCACGTCATCCACAAGGATAACGGGGGCATTTTCGATGGAAAGCGGAATGTCGGTCCGCTGCGGGTTGGCGTGAAGCCCTTTTGCGCCAAAGTCATCGCGGTAGAACGAAGTGTCGATAACGCCCATCGGCTGCTGGATGCCAAGCAACGCATGGAAACGCCGCGCAAGCCATTCGCCGCCGGTACGGATGCCGATAAGGACAGTATTGGGTTTGAGTTGGGGGCGTATCTGTTCAGCCAGTTGGCGGCAGAGGGTTTCTGCATCAGGGAATGGCATAGCGGGTGTCCAAGAATTGTTTGCGTGGGCGCTAGTTTCTCACGGATGGGGGGCAGAGGTATGGTTTCGCTTTTTGTGGGGTAACGAAACGGAAAATTGCCTGTACCGTTCTGCCTCGCTGTACGTCATTACTGTGGAAAATCTGCTGGCCAATTTCACGAAACTGCACGGCGATGAGCATCCAAAAATTGTTGCAAGATGAGTTGCGCGGCGGCGGCATCGAGTTTTTGTTTGCGTAGCCGCTGGTTTTTCACGGATGGGGCAGGGATGATGACCCGAATTAGGTAGGGAGGCGTACTCGGCGATGATTTTGTTCACGAGAAACAGCTTGTTACCATTACTAGCACAAAGGGCTAGGGTATCATCAAGCGACATATTGGGAAAAATCATGAGCACTACTACCGTCACTGTCAGCATCCAAGAAGCTAGGGCGCACCTTTCCCGCTGGGTTAGTGCTGCTACGCGAGGCGAGAAAGTTGTCATCTCCAGTCGCGGCAAACCCGTCGCCAGGCTTGAGCCGGTCGGCCAGCCCGAAAAAAGACCGCTGGGTTTCGTCAAAGGCGCGTTGCCGGAGAGTTTTTTCGACCCCTTGCCTGATGAGGAATTACGGGCGTGGGAGTTGTGAACGGCTATTTGCTTGATACGCACGTTTTGCTGTGGGCAGTGCAGGAGGACAGAAAACTTAGCCCCGCTGCCCGTGCGGTCATTGAGCGGATGGACAACAATCTTTATTTTTCAGCCATCAGTGCGTTTGAAATCGGCAACAAATACCGCTTGGGCAAATTGCCGGAATATTCCCATATTGTTGAAAACTACCACGAAATTGTTCAGCGGCTTGGTGCGATAGAGCTTCCAGTCCGTTCATCACATGCTTATTACGCAGCAAAAGCAGAATGGGAGCACAGAGATCCATTCGACCGCATCCTCGCCGCACAAGCTGCTCTAGAAAATTTAATGCTTATTTCTAGTGACGCAGCGTTTTCAGGGTTGTCGTGGTTGTCAGTATTGTGGTGACGGTTTTATTGGCGCTTATGTTTGAAACGTCATTTGTTTAGATAAGTTCCACCGGATTTAGGAAAATGACGATACCGGCAAGGGTGGGCATATTTTGTGCTTTAGCCTGCTACACGGCGATGAGCATCCAAAAACTGTTGCAAGATGAGTTGCGCGGCGGCGGCATCGAGTTTTTGTTTACGTGCCTGCCAATCTTTCATCCCTGCGTCACGTAGGCTGCGCTCGGCTTCAACTGAACTGAAGCGTTCGTCGACAAGGTGGGCGGGGAGGCGGAAACGTCCGTTGAGTTGGCGGGCAAAACGCTGGCAGAGGGGGGCAAGCGGGTGTTCGCCTTCGCCGTCGGGCGGAATCGGCAAGCCCACAACACAGGCGACGGGCTGCCATTCTTTGATGAGGCGGGCAATGGCATCGAACCGCTTTGCGGTGGATTCGATTTCGATTGTGGCGAGGGGGCTGGCCGTCCCGGTTTCGATTTCGCCGGTGGCAACGCCCATGCGGGCTAGGCCGTAGTCGAAGGCGAGGAGGGTGCCACGGGGGGGCAGCAAGCAAGGGGTAGAAGGTGTGGCGGCGGCGGACATGCCCTCGTCAGGCATGTCCGGCAACTTCGCTGATTTGCGTGAGGTCGATGCCGAGTTTGTGGACAGCGGCGGCTAGGCGTGCTTCTGGGGGGAGGCCGAAGATGATGGACATGTCTGCCGGGACGGTGAGCCAAGCGTTGTCGGCGAGTTCTTGCTCAAGCTGGCCGGCCGTCCAGGCGGCAAA
>JAIRPB010000061.1 GCA_031257305.1 Azoarcus sp. | reverse complement strand
TGGAGCCAAACGCGACGTATTGCAGGAAGCCATCGCGCTGGTCAAAAAAACCATCACCGATTTCCCGCTTCAATTTGGAAATTTCCGGGATTAACCACAGGTTCCAAACCCGCCCCGGCTGCGCCGTTCCCGTAGGGGCGCTTGCCAAGCGCCCGTAAACGGTACAAAAAAAAGAACCGCGAATAAACGCAAATAAACGCTAATTTTCTAGGAGGGGTTATTCACGTCCATTCGCGTTTATTCGCGGTTTTGGTGTTGAGCAGTGTTTCCAAGAATGCCCCAGAACGCCGTGAGGATGACCCTACACAAAAAGAGGGGAGTGCGGCATCTACATGCCGCGCTCCCCTTCTAGAGCCTAAACCCCCCAGTTTTTGGCTCCGGATTACACTTTGAAACTCCTTAGCAATGTATTGACATCGCCAGCTAGCCGGTTGAGATGTTTGGTGCTTTCCGCCGTCTCGCCCGCTGCGGCGTTGTTCTCGTCAGTCATCTGCGCGATGCTTTCCACATGGCGCGCTACGTCGTGGCTGGCCTGGCTTTGCTCTTTGAGCGCATCGGAAATTTCGGTGATGGCGTTCGAGACTTTTATCGACTCGCCGCGAATCACCCGCATCTTGTTACCGGCTTCTTGCGCAAGCGTCTGCCCGTTTTCCACCTGGCCCACCACGATGCCCATTTCTTTGACCGCCTCAGAGGCCGAGTCTTGTATCTTGCTCACCATGTTGCTGATGTCTACGGTTGACTGCGCCGTGCGCTCCGCCAGTTTGCGCACCTCATCTGCCACCACAGCAAAGCCGCGCCCTTGTTCTCCCGCCCGAGCCGCTTCGATGGCGGCGTTGAGCGCGAGAAGGTTGGTTTGGTCAGCCACGTCCTTGATGACGTTGACCACGCTCGTAATCTGGTGCGATTCCTCGCCTAGCGTCTTGATAACTTTGGAGGCTTCGGAAACGATTCCCGCAATCCGACTCATTTCGTCGCACGTCTGCACAATAATTTGGTCGCCCTGTTCAGAAAGCGCGCCCGCATCCTTAGCCATCGATTGCGCGTTTTCGGCGCTGCCGGAAACAGTGTTGATAGACACGCTCATCTGCTCGACGGAGGCCGCCATCGCCGAGGCGGAACTGCTTTGGCTGGCTGAACTTTGCGCGACCTGCTCGGCAGAAGTCGATACCGACTCCACGACTTTGCCGACTTCGCCCATATTGCCCAAGATGGATTTGAACGTCTTTTGGAGCTTGTCCATCATCTGGTCGAAGGCACTGCCCATCTCGCCGATTTCATCTTTGGACTTGATGCCAAGGCGGTGCGTAAGGTCCAGGTTTTTTTCAATCTCAATGACCATGTCACGCGCCCGCCCCAAGGGAGCAACGACGCTGCGCATAATCGAGTAGGAATACGCGCCCAGCACCAGCATGCCGGCTAGGAAAACCACGCACATGATGACAATATCGCGCTCGGTGCTTTCCTTGGCTTCTTTAACAAGCTCTAGCCCGCCTTTTACTTGCGACTCCACAAGCTCATCCATGTCTTCAAACAACTTCGGCGTAATGTTTGCGCGCTTCACGGCATTATCATGGATTGTTTGAAAAAGCTGCTGGTAGGTAACGTCCGACCCATTGGCAACCGCTGCATTAAGTTGTTGCAGGTTAAGCCTCTCATACGAAAACCACTCTTCGTATTCTTTCTCCAGTTTATGCCATGCGTCTTCTCTCTCCTTGCTTATAAACGGAAGTTCTTTATATTGCTTAATGGCGTCCAAAACATTTTCGGTAGCCGCACGTAGTTGCGGCTGTAGACGTTGCAGTTCCGCCTTAATTTCGGACTCCTCATTGAGCATGCTTTTAGAAAGGATTTCGTAGTCGCGCCGAATCACATTGAACGTACTCCCCTGCATACGCAGCAAAGCCTCAATTTTCGGCATGCCGATGACGGCCGTTTTGTCAAAAACCACTTCGTCTTCCCAGAGCGACCGCATCCCAATCACGGCAATCAGAATCATGCCCACTGTACCGATGATGGAAAGAATCACTACTTTATGCCTGACTTTCATTGCAACCACCTCTGTAAGAAATGTTCTGCCCGTTTATGTAATGACAAAATTACACGTTGCACTATGTCACTAGCATCAGGCAACCCCAAACAGCCGGAATCGGCAATGCCTTTCCCGGCCAATACAATTTAGTTGCGAGCAACATCCTCGCAAGAAGAAACAGGCGATTCCTTAACCTGTATGAGCGGGCTGTATGAGCGGGCTGTATGAGCGGGCTTTAATCCCGGCGGCACCCGCCGCCGGGATTACCCCCGTAAACTGACTATAACGAATGGACACTTTGCGGCCTCACAGCTAACCTAGCTCTTAAGGTTGTTCAAGTAGAAACTCAACCTACTCTCGCCAGTAAATTGATTTCCTAGCAAACTTTACTCATAGAGCGGGCACTTATTTAAGGCATTAGTTCATGATTTATTTTATATACACAAAATCGATTGTCCCTACAGAAACCATTGATAAAAACAATCAATGGCATACCTTGGAAGAACAGCAGGCTACTACCCCTCGTTTTTTTTTATTCTCCGTCACCCTGTCCCGCATCCGCGCTAAAGGGTGTTACTGCGCTGCGTATCATTGACAAAGAATACCAACCCAAAGCAATTATGCTAATCAAAAAAACTATTAGCATAATAATTTCGTCGCGTTTAGCCTCTTGTATTTCTTCATTAACAATTTCGCTGACTATTTTTTCTTGCTGCTTAACGAGCGAATCTAACTCGCCTAGCAGAATCGGCGTGTTATCTCTCCGCGCCTGGATACTCATTTGGACTGTTTGGTAAAGCGGTTGGAAGTCGGTTTTTGCCAGATTGGACAGCGCCACATCAAGCTGCCGCCGGTTATCTTGCTCAAACTGGAACCATACATTCCAATCCCTCTCGAATTGTTCCCACAAAGTTCGCCCCTCTTCGGACTCAATAGGCAATTTTTTATACGCTTGGATAGCCGTCAAAACATCATCGTGGGCGGTTTGCACCAAGGGCTGTAGAAGCTGAAGTTCCCTCTTTTCCTCGGCTTCTTTCAAACCGTCCTTAGATAGAATTTCGTAATTGCGCTTAGCGATATTCTGAATGCCCATCTGCATACGCAGCAACGCCTCTAATCTCGGCGTATCAACTTCATTCATTTCATGAAAAGCGGCTCCGTCATCCAAGATTGAACGCATGGTAACGACGGCAATGATAATCATGCCCAATGCGCAAATCATTGAAAGAACAGCCATTTTATATTTGGCTTTCATAATATTCTCCTCAGCCGTAGTAGTCTGCCCGCAGGCATGCCCAATGCCTGACGTAATACGAAGAATTGCGACCGGGTACGTTACTTATTGTGTGGGTACTTAAATAGGTATTTATTCGCACTTTTCTTGTCATACAAAAAACCGATTAAATTTATCGACGCAATAGACGAAAACAATAAACCGCCCCCGCCGTCATTGCGAGCGAAGCGAAGCAATCCAGAATCTCGTCCGCCGTAGGGGCGCTTGCCAAGCGCCCGAAAACGGTACAAAAAAAACCGCGAATGAACGCAAATAAACGCTAATTTTCTAGGAGGGGTTATTTACGTCCATTCGCGTTTATTCGCGGTTTTTGCTTTGAACGGTGTTTCCAAGAATGCCCCGGATGCCGTCAGGGCGGGTTTGAAACCCGCCCCTACGCAAAAAGAGGGGAGTGCGGCATCACATGCCGCGCTCCCCTACCTTGGGCCTAAACCCCCCAGTTTGTGGCCCCGGATTAGACTTTGAAACTCCTTAGCAGGGCATTGACATCGCCAGCCAGCTGGTTGAGGTGCTTGGAGCTTTCCGCCGTCTCGCCCGCTGCCGCGTTGTTCTCGTCAGTCATCTGCGCGATGCTCTCCACATGGCGCGCCACGTCGTGGCTGGCCTGGCTCTGCTCTTTGAGCGCATCGGAAATTTCGGTGATGGCGTTCGAGACTTTTATCGACTCCCCGCGAATCACCCGCATCTTGCTGCCGGCTTCTTGCGCGAGCGTCTGCCCGTTTTCTACCTGCCCGACCACGATGCCCATTTCCTTGACCGCCTCGGAGGCCGAGACCTGTATCTTGCTCACCATGTTGCTGATGTCTACGGTCGACTGCGCCGTGCGCTCCGCCAGCTTGCGCACTTCGTCCGCCACCACGGCAAAACCGCGCCCTTGTTCTCCCGCACGCGCCGCTTCGATGGCGGCGTTGAGCGCGAGAAGGTTGGTCTGGTCGGCCACGTCCTTGATGACGTTGACCACGCTCGTAATCTGGTGCGATTCCTCGCCTAGCGTCTTGATGACTTTGGAGGCTTCGGAAACGATTTCCGCTATCTTCACCATCTCGTCGCACGTCTTTACGATAATCTGGTCGCCCTGCTCGGAAAGCGTCCCTGCTTCCTTGGCCATCGACTGCGCGTTTTCGGCGCTGCCAGAAACGGTGTTGATGGACACGCTCATCTGCTCGACGGAGGCCGCCATCGCCGAGGCGGAACTGCTCTGGCTGGCCGAGCTTTGCGCGACCTGCTCGGCGGATGTCGAGACCGACTCCACGACTTTGCCGACC
>JAIRPB010000058.1 GCA_031257305.1 Azoarcus sp. | reverse complement strand
TTCACCGCGCCGGATGGCTCCAGATATTCAGGTTTCGTACTTAGCGTCGACGAAACCTCCGCCCTCATCGACTTCAACCACCCGCTCGCAGGCAAAGCGATACGGCTTGAGGTTGAGGTTGTGGGGGTAACATGATTAGGGGATAACGCTTTGAACCATATCCAGATTGACGCACGCAGCCTTGATATGCACCGGCTCATTACCGCCAAAATCCACAGCAATCCCGCGCTTTTCAACAAGGTATTGCCCACCATCCTGCGATGGCGGAACACTGTTTCGCCAAGTTCCTTGCCCTATCTCAACGAATGGGAAACCCTTGTCCAGCAAGGAATGGACACAGCACTGGCAAAAGCTACCGAAGATTCAGAATCTGCCCGTGCCCTGCGGCAGTCGACTCCGTTTGTCGGCATCCTCACACCGAAAGAACGTTTCGATTTCCTGAAAAAATGGAAATATCATGGATAGGCAACAACTCGAACATATTATCCGCGCTGCCGCCGGTATCACGAACCAGTACGAATTCGTCATTATCGGCAGCCAATCCATCTTAGGGGAATACCCCAATGCGCCAGAAGAACTCCGCCAGTCTATGGAAGCTGACGTTTATCCTTTGGCATCTCCGGTGCTTGCCGATTTAATCGACGGCTCAATTGGTGAATGCTCGCCATTTCATGAAACCTTTGGCTATTACGCGCAAGGCGTCGGCGAAGAAACTGCCGTTTTGCCCGAAGGCTGGAAAGAGCGTCTTGTTAAAGTACAGAATACTAATACAGATATGAAAATTGGCTACTGCCTTGAAGCCCACGACCTTGCGGCCTCAAAACTTGCCGCAGGCCGGGAAAAGGATTTTCAGTTTGTGAAAGCCATGCTAGAAAACAACTTGGCTAATATTCAGGTACTTAAAACCCGAATCGAAACGCTCCCTATTTCCGAAACACAACAGAAGCGCATTAAAAGCTGGATAACCGCACAAGCCTAAACAATTCGCTAAAGCCCGTGAAAAGGCACAATACTAATTATTTGAAATACGGCCTACCTAATTCTCTCCCCCATGACATCCCCCGAAATCCTCCTAGCCCGCCCACGCGGCTTTTGCGCCGGAGTCGAGCGCGCTATTGAAATTGTTGAAAAGGCACTCGCCCGCTACGGCGCGCCCATTTACGTGCGCCACGAAGTTGTCCATAACCGCCACGTTGTTGAGGGCTTGCGGGCACGGGGAGCGGTTTTTGTTGAGCACCTTACTGAAATTCCCGACGGGGCTACCGTTATTTTCAGCGCCCACGGCGTACCGCTTGCCGTACAGCAAGAAGCCGCCCGCCGGGGTTTGCGCGTGTTTGACGCAACCTGCCCGCTCGTAACCAAAGTGCATGTGGAAGTCAAGCGGATGCACGCGCAGGGGCTTGAAGCGGTGATGATAGGCCACGGCCACCATCCCGAAGTTGAAGGCACGATGGGCCAAATTGAAAGCGGCATCTATCTCGTCGAAAACGAGGCAGATGCCGCCGCTTTGCAACCCGCGCATCCTAGCCGGCTTGCCTACGTTACCCAAACAACGCTCTCTGTGGATGATGCCGCTCACATTGTGAACATCCTGCGCAAACGCTTTCCCACCATCAGCGGCCCCAAAAAAGATGACATCTGCTACGCCACGCAGAACCGCCAAGATGCCGTCAAATGCCTTGCGGAACAGGCAGAAGTCGTATTTGTTGTCGGCTCTAAGAACAGTTCCAACTCAAACCGCTTACGTGAAGTCGCGGCGCTACGCGGCGTGGCGGCTTGGCTAGTAGACGATGCGCAAGACATCAACCCTGTCTGGCTTGAGGGTAAAAACAAAATCGGCGTCACCGCCGGGGCATCCGCCCCGGAAACTTTGATTACCGAAGTCATTGAACACCTCAAAACACTGACCGGGGCAACAGTACGCGAACTCGGCGGCGTGGCAGAAACAACGGTTTTCCCGCTCCCAAAAGGGCTTTGACGCAAGGTTTCGTTTGGGTTATCCGCTATTCTGCTATTCTGCTGATATGAATTCTCTACATCCCAAAGCCTTCTCCCACTTCTTCACCCTAAATCCATGCGTATTTTTGCCTTGACACAACTTGATGGTTTCCGATATGGACAGTGCTATATCTTCAAGGATGTGCAGTAATGGCTGAAATATCCAAAGGCCCGCATATTGGCGTATTAAGTAGCCATTTTCCAAACAGCGCGTATCCGGCGATAGGGCTATCCGTCCGCGAGCGCATGTTCCGGGTTGCCCGCCGGTTGCCGCTTTTCGTGGTCTCCCCAACGCCATACATCCCGCTTGTTGATTCGTTCCGGCGCGGCATGGAAGGCGAGTTGCCTTCAAAGCCCATCGTGCCGGAATACGAGGAACAGCAAGGCATCCCTGTTTGGTTTCCGCCCTATGCCACAGTGCCCGGACCGCAAATCCTGCGGTTAATAGACGGTTGGTCAATGTCTTTAGGGGCCTATCCCCGTTTTGCCGCGCTGCGCCGTGCGGGACGGTTAGATTTAATCGACGCGCATGGCGCTTACCCTGACGGCTACGCCGGCGTACTGCTAGGCCGCAAGCTAGGCGTCCCCGTCACCATCACGCTACATGGCAGCGAACTAGTCTGTGCCCGTGACCCGCAGCGCGTAAAAAAACTGCGCGAAGCCTTTAGCGGCGCTGCGCGGGTTTTCGCCGTCTGCGACGCGTTGCGCCAGTTCGCCATCGAGCTGGGCGTCACAGATGACCGGGTTGAAGTTATCGGCAACGGCATCGACGCCGAACTTTTCCATCCGCACGACCGCACGGCAGAACGTGCCGCGCTTGATATTTCACCGTTCGTGCCCGTCATGGTTTCAGTGGGCCACCTGTCCGAAGAAAAAGGCCATCAGCGGGTTATTGACGCGCTCCCCTCACTCACCGAACAGTGGCCGGGGCTGGTTTATCTAATTATCGACTCCGGCAACCCAGCGCGGAAAGGCTACTCCGAGCTTGAAAAACAAATCGCCCGGATGAAATTAGAACCGTCGGTGCGCTTTTTCTATGGCGTGACGCCCCAAAAACTGTCCGCCCTGTTATCAGCCGCCGATATTTTTGTGCATGTCGCCCGTCTCGAAGGCCCCGTTAATGTTCTGCTCGAAGCAATGGCCTGCGGCCTACCGGTCCTAGCCACCGACGCGGGCGTCAACCGGGAAGTCGTCTGCCGCCCCGAATTAGGCGAACTCATCCCGCACGGTGAACAGCGCACACTAGAAGCCGCGCTAAAACGGATACTTTCAGCAACATGGGACCGTACCGCCATCCGCCGTTACGCCGAAACCCATCACTGGGACGCCCGCGTCGACCGTCTTTGCCGCGCTTTTGCTGAAACTAGGGACAGGGCATCGGCGGCAAGGAGCCTCTAAACAGCCCCTCCCCCCGCTCGATGCTACCCGCGCAATCCCGAAGGGCATCACGCCTCATCGCACGGGGAACGCAAAACCGTGTTTGCCCTACCCCACCGCATCCGCAGCAATAATGCCGCCCCCAAGGCACACGCGGGACTCATACAGCACCACGCTCTGCCCCGGAGCAAGCGCCCATTGCGGTGAGCCGAAAATGATTTCGGCCGTGCCATTTTCTAGCGAATCTATTTCGCAGGGCATATCTGGGGCACGGTAACGGGGTTTGGCGGCATAAACCCAATGCGTGCGCGGAGCCGTGCCCGCTATCCAGTTCAAATCAAATGCACGGAGGCGGTTTTTGAGCAATGCGGGGTGGTTATGGCCCTGCACAACGTAAAGCACGTTATTTGCCCTATCTTTGGCCGCTACGTACCACGCTTCGTGCTCTCCCGCCGCATTCTGCCGCGCACAGATACCGCCGATTTTTAGCCCTTTTCTCTGTCCAATGGTATGAACCATCAAGCCCTGATGTTCGCCGAGCACACGGTTATCGTCGAGGCTGCGAATCTCGCCGGGCCTCGTGGGCAGATAACGCAATAAAAATTCGCGGAACGGGCGTTCTCCAATAAAACAAATTCCGGTTGAATCTTTTTTTTCTGCCACAGGAAGCCCGGCTTGGGCGGCAATGCGGCGAACTTCCCGCTTTAGAAGCGCCCCCAGCGGGAACAAAGTTTTTGATAATTGCGCCTGCGTGAGCCGGTAAAGAAAATAGCTTTGGTCTTTTGTGCCGTCCTCCGCTTTAAGAAGCTGGAACACGCGCCGCCCGTCCTTATTGCTTTCCCATTCGCGGGTCTGGGCATAATGGCCGGTGGCGATGCGGTTCGCCCCCATGTTCATGGCATGGTCCAGAAAGCAGCGGAATTTGATTTCTGAATTGCAGAGAATATCCGGGTTGGGAGTGCGCCCCGCCTCGTATTCACGCAAAAAATCAGCAAAAACCCTTTCTTTATATTCGCGGCTAAAGTTAACAACTTCCAAGTCAATGCCAATCACATCACACGCAGAGGCCGCGTCAATTAAGTCTTGCCGAGAAGAACAATATTCGCCGTCGTCGTCATCTTCCCAATTTTTCATAAAAATGCCGCTAACCGCATACCCTTGCTGCTTAAGCAGCAAAGCCGCGACAGCGGAATCAACACCGCCGGAAATGCCAACGACAACTTTCACGCCCCGCTCCCGTAATGGCGGATTAAATCCAGCCCGTAACGCCGCCCGTCTAGCCAGTCTTTGATACATTGCAAAATAAGCGGGCTACGGTGACGCTCGCGTGTGGCAAGCAGTTCTTCAAACGTCATCCAAACGGC
>JAIRPB010000028.1 GCA_031257305.1 Azoarcus sp. | reverse complement strand
CTGAAAACTGCGGATTTCGCCCGTGTCGCCCCAGATGACTTCGTAATTGCGGTTGCTGAAAAACGGCGGGTCCAAGTAGATGAGGTCGACGCTCTCGGATTCTATTGTTTTGAGAATTGCAAGGTTGTCACCGAGAATGAGCTGGTTGACGGGCATGACGGATTCCGGGGCGTTCTAGGAAGTTATCCCGTATATCACGGCTGAGAGCCTAGGCGCAAACGGGGCGCGAATAGACGCCTTTCGGCGTCTGGAAGGTAGGGCAAGCAGGATGCTTGCCTTAACATTTGGGCGCCAATGCAAGCAGCTACAAAAGCGGCGTGGCAATTCATAAGCCGCGATGGATTGCTTCGCTACGCTTGCCATGATGGATGTTCTGTGATGGCTTGACGGCGGAGACGGTATTTACAATGCGCAAAAACGAACCGCAAATGAATGCCAATGAATGTGAATAGCCCCTCCAAAAATTAGCGTTCATTAGCGGTTCTTGCGTTGAACGGTGTTTCTGATGCCTCGCCCGCCCTTTCCCATGTTTTTCTACCAGATTTTCCCAATCTTGAATTCCAGCCGATAGCGTTCTGATGGGCTGGGGCCGTCGAAATGGCGGGAAATGGGAAAGAAAACGCCTGCGCCCATCCATGTGCCCAGCGCATCTACGGCAAGGTTCATTGACGGGCCGGCAAACCATTCGGTGTAGCCGTTCCGTAAGTTGATTTGTCCGGCGGGCGTTTCCCGGTTGCCAGATTCTTGCCGCACTACGCTGCTTTCTAGGGCAACGTCAAAAATACGGAATGCGTGGCGCAACTGTGCGTTCCACTGAAAATTTTGTCCGCGCCGCACTCCTTGGTTCCCGCGCTCAAAAGGGCCGCTCCAGACAAGTTCTGTATCCAAGCGGAGAGAGGGCGTTAAAGGGATGCCATAGGCCGTGCCCAATCGCCAGCCCCAAGCGTCGTTCCCCGGCCGGTAGCGAGTCCCTTCACGGCCTGTTGGCAGCGCGAGCGCGGCGGTGAAGTGCAGCGAATAAGGGTCGCGCATGCGCAGGTTATAAGGCGCAAACGAAAACCCGATGATTTGGTCCCCTACGCCGCGCACATGTTTTGGGTGGGGCGTGGGGTTGCTGCGCGACAAGTCAACATAGGGCGTAATCGCCGCCAGTTCTAGGCTATCGGTTAACCCATAGCGCAGTTTGAGTAGCCATGCGCTGCTACGAATTTCTGAACCGGCATAGCCCCGTTCCGAATGTTCCTTATTGGCAAACGAAACGTTTAAGGCGCTAAATAAAACGCCTTTAGGCAATGTCCCGGCAGCGGAAAGATTAACGTTGACGGGGGGCACGGCTCTTAATAAAGGCGATGCCTGCCCCGTATTTTCATCTGCCGCATTCGTTTGGAAAGCTGCCGTTGCCAGAAAAATAAGCCCAAGAGCTTTTTTGAGTTGGATGTTTTTCATCTTTTAGCGGGTGGGTTGCAATAAAAGGCGCATTTTATTCAAGAGTGACAATTTTTTGGTTTGAGAAAGGTCAATAACTCCTTTTCGTGCTTCTCTATACGTATTTTAGGAATATCTAATTCAAATTTAATCCCGTCATGGCGAGGCTCTTCGCGCCGTGGCAATCTAAAAAAGCCGTGGCTAATGAGGCCACAATGGACTGCTTCGCCTCCGGTGCGCCATGACGGGTATTGAGTTGTTTAAGGAATCTTTTAGTGCGGTGCGCACAAACTCATTTAATCCGCATTCCCGCCACCGCGCCAGAATCTGGCGATAAAAGATAAATACCCGGCGTGGCGGGGTTTGATGCCGCCAGTACCATGCCTTCGCTTAGGCCAAATTTCATTTTGCGCGGCGCGAGGTTTGCCACCATGACGGTGAGCCGTCCGACGAGGGCTTCTGGGGCATAGGCGGATTTGATGCCGGCGAAAACTTGACGCGGTTTTTCTTCGCCAATATCAAGCTGTAGGCGTAGGAGTTTTTCTGCGCCTTCCACATGGCTGGCTTCGACGATGCGGGCGATGCGCAGGTCAACTTTGGCGAAGTCGTCAATGTTGATGGTGGGCGAGGATTCAGCGGCGGCAGGCTGTGCGGACGGATTCACGGAAGAGCCTTTGGTAGCGGCGGTGGAGTCGGTAGGCGCGAGCGTGGCGCGGTTGGCTTCGATAAGCGCGTCAATACGGGCACGTTCGATGCGGGTCATCAAATGGTTGTAATGGTTGACGCGATGTCCGGCGGGCAAAGGTTGCCACGCGCCCTGCCAGTCCAGCGGGGGGATGCCGAGAAAATCTTCTACCTGCGAAACCATTGCCGGCAAAACAGGTTTTAGGTATCGGGCAAGGTCGCGGAACAACGTGAGCGCGGTGCTGCATACGCGGTGCAGTTCTTCTTCTTTGCCCTCATGTTTGGCAAGTTCCCAAGGTTTTTTGTCGTTGATGTACTGATTAGCGTGGTCGGCAAGCCGCATGATTTCGCGTAATGCGCGGCTGTAATCCCGCATGTCAAACGCGGCGCTAATGCTGCCTTCTTTCCAAGTCTCAATGAAGGCTTGCGCGGCAGCATCATCAATAGCGGTGAGCTTGCCGTCAAACCGTTTTTCGATAAACCCCGCGCAACGGCTGGCGATGTTGATGAATTTACCGACCAAATCGGAATTGATGCGGGCAATTAAGTCGTCGAAATTCAAATCGACATCTTCCATACTGCCATTCGACTTGCTCGCAAAATAATAGCGTAGCGCCTCGGGGTTAAGTTTTTGGTCAAGCCAAGAGCGTGCGTTGATAAAAGTGCCCCGGCTTTTGCTCATCTTTGCGCCGTCAATGGTAAGAAAACCATTCACGCAAAGCTGGCTGGGTGTGCGATAACCCGCGAATTCCAACATGGCGGGCCAGAAAAGGGCGTGGAAATAGAGAATGTCTTTTCCAATGAAATGCACCATTTCCGTTTGGGATTCGGCGGCTTTTGAAGCGTCGGTGTAATTCTCAACAGAAATGCTGGCGTTTTTATGGGCTAGGTTTTTGAAACTCGCCAAATAGCCAATAGGGGCATCAAGCCAAACATAAAAATATTTGCCAGGGGCATCTGGGATTTCAAAACCAAAATAGGGCGCGTCGCGTGAAATATCCCAATCCGCCAATTCGCGGCCGGCATCGCGCCCCAGCCATTCACGCATTTTGTTGGCGGCTTCAATAGGCAGCCGCCGCACACCGGGACGGCTTTCGCTCGCCGTCCAAACGCGCAGGAAGTCCGCGCAGTGTGAGAGTTTGAAAAAGAAATGTTCGGAAGTGCGCAATTCCGGCGTGACACCGGAAACTGCGGAGCGCGGGTTTTTGAGGTCGGTGGGCGCGTAGGCCGCGCCGCATGCTTCGCAATTGTCGCCATATTGGTCTGCCGCGCCGCATTTTGGGCATTCGCCCTTGATGAAGCGGTCTGGCAAAAACATTTCTTTGACTGGGTCGTAAAACTGTTCAATAGCGCGGGTTTCAATGAGGCCCGCAGCTTTCAAGCGGGTATAGAAATCTTCAGCGTAAGCGCGGTTTTCCGGGCTGTGGGTGGAGTGGTAATTGTCAAAAACAACGCCAAAATCGTTGAAATCGCGTTTGTGCTCGCCATGAACGCGCTGGATAAGCGCCTCCGGCGTGATGCCTTCTTTTTCTGCCCGCAGCATGATGGGGGTGCCGTGGGCATCGTCGGCACAAACGTAGAACACGGTATGTCCCCGCATACGCTGGAACCGCACCCAGATGTCCGCTTGGATGTAGCCCACAAGGTGGCCGAGGTGAATGTCGCCATTGGCGTAGGGCAAGGCGCTGGTAACAAGGATTTTGCGGGACATGGCGGGGCAGAGGCAAGAAACGGATGATTCTAGCAAAGTCGCCGCCCCGTTTTCTCGAATTTAACGCGCCGTCGCCACTTCGGCTTGAAACACCAAGGCGTTAACGGTGAGGCAGGGTATGCCAAAAATCAGTGCAATAAAGATTGGAGGGCTTCTGGCGATAACCCGGTCATTTGCTCGATTTCCGCAAGCGGCTTGCCGTTTTGCAACATATTCCGCGCCACAGACAGCAAGGCTTCTTGTCGGCCTTCTTTTCGCCCTTCTTCCCGTCCCTGCGCAAGTCCGCTTTCGTGCGCCTCATGCTGATACGCTTCCGCATCCAGTGCGGCTTTGACGCGGGCATCGTGAATCAT
>JAIRPB010000193.1 GCA_031257305.1 Azoarcus sp. | reverse complement strand
AATTCCACTAAAGTGAACCCATATCCGGCGGCGGGATATATCCGTTTCGAGAAATAAGTCATATCAGTACCCACGTTAGAACAGCCTACAGTTAGTGTTGTGACGTTTCAGACTGCCGTCAAGGACGTTTGAAACGGTAACGTGTGCTACCTGCGGGAGAAATACATCTGGTGAGACAAAGGTTATGCGCCGGGCTGGCACTACTCTTAACGGCGGCGTGGTGGGTTGCCATAACCCCTGCGATGGCCGCCGAGCTGGCGCTGTCTGGCATCGTGGGCGAGCGCGCCTTGCTTGTGCTGGACCATGGGCCGCCGCAACTGGTCGCGGTCGGGAAAAGTACCGCGACGGGAATACGCCTGATTTCGCTTCAGGGAGATAGGGCTGTGGTCGAATTTGAGGGACATCGCCAAACCCTGCGGCTCGGCGAACGGGTTGTGCGGCAGACGGGCAGCGCCAAGGGGAATTCGGGCGTAGGCGTGATGAGCAGCGATGAAGCCCGCAAGGTGCTGTCAAGGGGCGTGGAGATAACCCTTATAGCGGATGCGCAGGGACATTTTTTTGCAAACGGAGAAATCAATGGTTCTTCCGCTCATTTTTTGGTTGATACGGGCGCAACCCGTGTGGCGATTGGGCGTTCTACCGCGCGCACGATGGGGCTTTACATGGACGACGCACGGAAAACGAGAGCCCATACCGCCGCCGGCGTCACCACAACATGGCATGTCACGCTGAAATCGGTGAAGATAGAAGGGATGCGTTTTGAGCGTGTTGAAGCGGCCATTATGGATGCCGACATGCCCTACGTGCTGCTAGGCATGAGCCTGCTGGGGCAAATGGAAATGCGGCGCGACGGCAACCAGATGCGGCTGAAGAAAAAACTATAAAAGGGGTGCGTGGTGAGCGAGGGACATGAAATCGTCAACAAGCTACGGCAAAAGTTAGCGCACGATGGAGCGGTTGCCCCTAGCGGGGACTGGCCGGGCGTCGGCAGCCCGCAGCATCGTCCGGCGGCAGTGCTTATCCCGCTCGTGCTGCATGAGCACCGCAAAAACAACCCCACAGTGCTGCTCACGCGGCGCACCGACCACCTGCACCATCATCCGGGGCAGATTAGTTTTCCGGGCGGGGGCATGGAGGACGGTGACGAATCGCCCGAAGAAACCGCGTTGCGCGAAACCGAAGAAGAAATTGGCCTACCCCCGGAACGGGTTGAAATCATTGGCCGTCTGGCGGACTACTTTACAGGCACAGGCTTTCGCGTCACGCCCGTGGTCGGGCTGCTGCATTCACCCGTTAAATTAAAAATAGATAGTTTTGAAGTGGCAGAAGTTATCGAAGTCCCGCTTGCGCATTTTCTGGACCCCGCTAACCACAAACGCCACACCCTCAAAATCCCCGATAGCGGCGAAACCCGGCAATTTCACGCTATGCCTTGGGGCGAATATTTTATTTGGGGAGCCACGGCAGGCATGCTGATGATGCTGTATCGGTTGCTCGGAGAGGCGACGGGGTAAACGGTGCGGTGCGGGCGGTTGGTTTTAGGTGCAACGAACCGCGCATGAACGCGAATAGGCACGACTAAAACCCAAATTGGGCGGGCGGGAGTTAGTTTGCCAACGGCATCAAAAAGCGGGAGCTTTGCTCCCGCTTTTCATAAAACGCAGCGTGTTATTGCCCCCGGTTAGCGTACTCATTCACCAAACGGGCTTGTACGTCGCCTGTTACAGGCTCGTAACCCCCGGCTTCGATAACAAACTCGCTCTCGCCCGCGCAAAGCGCCTTAAGCCGCGCTTCAAAACCATCCATATCTGCCATTGGCACGGAAGCGGTAATCAGCGTCCAGCCGCTTTCTGGGCTGTCTGTGCCGGTCACGCGGCCGCGGCGGCCGGAGAGTTCGGCGCTGACGTTGCCGAAATAGTTATCTGAAACCCGTATCTGGACTTCCACAATGGGTTCAAGAATTTGCGGGCGGGCCGCTAATACGGCTTCGATAAGGGCGTGGCGGCCTGCGGTGACGAAGGAGATTTCGTTGGAATCTACCGGGTGATGCTTGCCATCGGTGATGACCACGCGCAAATCATGGATGGGATAACCGGCCAGCGCCCCATCGGTTACGGCTTGGCGCACACCTTTTTCGACTGCCGGCATGAACTGCGCGGGAATGGTTCCGCCTTTGACTTCGTCGCCAATCTGGAAGCCTTCGCCACGCGGGAGCGGTTCCACGCGCAGGAAAACTTCGCCAAACTGCCCCGCGCCGCCGCTTTGTTTTTTGTGGCGGTAATGCCCTTCTGCTCTGGCGGTGATGGTTTCGCGGTAGGGAATGGCGGGCGGGGCGGTGTCGAGTTCAAGGTTCCAGCGCGAGGCCAGTTCGCCTAAAACGATTTTAAGATGCTGCTCGCCCAGTCCCCGCACCACGGTACGGCGGCTGCGCACGTCATAGTCCACCCGCAGGCAGGGATCCTCGTCGGCCAAACGGGAAAGCGCCTCGCCCAAACGCTGTTCATCCGCAGACTTGCGCGGGATGAGCGCCAGCCCATAAACGGGCTGGGGATAGTTGGGCGGAATCATGTGGAAATAGTCCTCGTCGTGAGAATCGTGCAGCACGGCGTCGTGGTGCAGTTCGTCAATCCGGGAAACGGCGCAGAGGTCGCCCGGCACGGCCAGTTTGGTTTCGGTGGTGTTTTGCCCCTGCAAACGCAGCAGGTGCGCCACTTTGAAGGGTTTGCGCCCGTCGCCCACAAACAGCGAACTGCCGGGGGTAATCGTGCCCTGATGCACACGGAAAAGGGCGATTTTTCCCCGGTAGGGGTCATTGCTAATCTGGAAAACATGGGCAATGGCATGGCGTTCCGCTTCGGGGAAAACGTCCACCATTTCGGAGCCTTTCAGGAAGTGCGCCGGGTTGCCTTCGGTGGGGTCGGGCATGAGCTTGCCGAGAATATCCAGCAGTTCTGCCACGCCCGCGCCCGTTTGGGCGGAAACAAAACAAACGGGAATGAGGTGGCCGTCGCGCAGGGCGGCTTCAAACGGGGCGTGAAGCTGCTCCGGCTCTAGCGCCTCGTCTTGTTCGAGATAGCGCGCCATCAAGTCCTCATCGAGTTCGATGACTTGGTCAATGATGGCTTCATGCGCGGCAGACACGCTAGAAAAAGCGGTTTTGATGTCGTTGTTGGGCGCAAAAAAACAATCCACCACGGCACTGCCATCTGGCGTGGGCAAATTGAGCGGTAGGCATTCGCGCCCAAAAGCAGAGGTGATGCCGTCCATCACTGCGGCAAAATTGCCGCCCGCGTCGATTTTGTTGACGATAATCATCCGGCATTTGCCTTGCGCGGCCGCCATCATCCGCCGTGTGCTGTTTTCAACCCCGGAAGAGGCGCTGATAACCACAGCGGCCGTTTCCACCGCCGGCAGCGTGGCGAGCGAGCGCCCCACCAAGTCAGGCAATCCCGGCGTGTCGAGCAGGTTAATCCAGTGTTCCGCCCATTCCAGATGCGACAGCGAGGCCGCCATCGTATGCGCGTCGGGCGTGCCATTGTCGCCATCGTTAATATCGGCAGCGGCGAGCAACGCCCGTACCAAAGTGGTTTTGCCGCTGCCGGTCTGCCCAAGTAGGCACAGGTTTCGGATGTCGTGGACTGAATTGGGTGTCATACGTGTTCTCCCTTGTGTTTTAATGAAGTGACAAAACCAATCATGAAGCCAAAAAACGAAATGGGTGAAGTTTCTGCTATCTGAACGTTTCTGGCAATTACACTAGGGGCTTTACCGTTACGCAGAACAACAGACATGAGCGCCGAAAACGCCCCCGCCACCATTTACCGTGCTGATTATCGCCCCCTGCCTTGGACAGTTGAGCACGTTAACCTTCATTTTCATCTTGACCCAACAGCCACCCTTGTCACAAACCGCATGGCGTGCGTGCGTAATCCGGCGGTTGAAGCAGGCCCCTTGCGCTTGTGGGGCGACGGGCTGGAATGCCTCTCTATCCAACTTGACGGCCAGCCCGTCACCCCGCATCCCTCTGGCGATACGATAGAAATCGGCCTTCCCCCGGATAGCTCACGGGTGATGGTTGAAGTTGTCACCCGGATTAATCCCCAAGCCAATACTTCGCTTTCTGGGCTGTATTTGTCCCGGGGCGGATTTTTTACCCAATGCGAGGCGGAAGGTTTCCGCCGCATCACATATTTCCCAGACCGCCCCGACGTAATGGCGCGTTACACCGTCATGATTGAGGCAGAGCGCGAACGCTACCCGGCGTTGCTTTCCAACGGCAACATGGTAGAAGCCGGCGAGTTGCCGGATGGCTGGCATTTTGTTCGTTGGGAGGACCCATTCCCCAAGCCGTCTTACCTTTTCGCGTTAGTAGCGGCAAAACTGGGCGTGCTGGAATGCGTCACCCAAACCGCTTCGGGGCGTTCAGCGCGGCTCCAAGTCTGGGTGGAAGAAACCGACCTTGACCGTGCCGGGCATGCGATGGATTCGCTGGTCAATGCCATGCGGTGGGACGAAGAACGCTTTGGGCTAGAACTTGACCTTGACCGTTTCATGATTGTCGCCGTATCTGATTTCAATATGGGCGCGATGGAAAACAAGGGCCTGAACATCTTTAACACCAAATATGTGCTCGCTATCCCCAAAACCGCGACGGATGCGGACTATGCAGGCATAGAAAGCGTGGTGGCGCACGAATATTTTCACAACTGGACAGGCAACCGCGTGACCTGCCGGGATTGGTTCCAACTCACGCTCAAAGAAGGTCTCACGGTTTTCCGGGACCAAGAATTTTCCGCCGACATGCTGGCCCGTGCGGCAGGCGAGGCCGGCGCGGCATCAGCCCGCGCCGTTGAG
Source organism: Azoarcus sp. (assembly GCA_031257305.1). Taxonomy (GTDB): domain Bacteria; phylum Pseudomonadota; class Gammaproteobacteria; order Burkholderiales; family Rhodocyclaceae; genus WRNU01. Next base: position 2,237 of record JAIRPB010000193.1, on the reverse strand, counting down.
CGCATTAACGCTGTCAGGACGCTGCGTTCCGCACAGTTTCCCGAGGACAGCGGCCCGATGGCGCACCCCATCCGCCCCGACAGTTACCGGGAAATCAATAATTTTTATACCGCCACCGTGTATGAAAAAGGCGCGGAAGTTGTCCGTATGCTCCACACCCTGCTAGGGCGCGATGGTTTCCGGGCGGGGATGAACCTTTATTTCCGCCGCCACGACGGCCACGCCGTGACGTGCGATGAGTTTGTCGCGGCTATGCGCGACGCTAACAACGCCAACCTCACCACGTTCATGCGCTGGTACAGCCAAGCCGGTACGCCCCGGCTGAAAGCGCAAGGACAGTGGGATGCCGCCAATGCCCGTTACGCCCTCACGCTTTCACAGCATCTGCCTCATCAAGACGCGCCGCCGCTCCCCATTCCCGTTGCGGTAGGGTTGATAGCGCCTGACGGGCACGATTTGCCGCTACATCTTGACGAAAGCGAAAACGCCCCGCAGGCCGCGCCAAACACCGGCTCGGCAGACTCGGCATTCACCCGGGTGCTCGTCCTCGACGACACGGAAAAAACATTTCATTTCAAAAACATCGAAGCCGAACCCGTGCCTTCCGTCTTACGTGGCTTTTCTGCCCCGGTCATTCTTGAACTAGACGAGGACGATGAGCAGCTTGCTTTCCGCATGGCGCACGATTCAGACCCTTTCAACCGATGGGATGCCGCGCAACGCTACAGCGAGCGCGTTATTTTGTCACGGGCGGCCAACCTGTCGCAAAAAGCGCCTCAGCCTTGGTTAGACGCCTTTCACCGTCTGCTCACAAACGACCGGCTGGCCCCCGCCTTCCGAGCCGAAGCCCTCACGCTGCCCTCGGAGGCTTATCTGCTAGAGCGCATGACGCCCGCCGACCCCATCGCCTTGCGCAAGGCGCTTATCCGGCTCACGCGGGAACTCGGCACGGCCCTCTCCGACGCATGTTTTTGGCTCACCCACTCCCTGCGGGTCACGGAACCCTACCGCTACCATCCTCTTGACGCCGGGCGGCGTTCGCTTGCCAATCTCACGTTGCGCCTACTGGTTGCCAGTTGCGCCGAGCATGGCGTCTCGCTCGCGCTCGCCCGTTTTGCCAGCGCCGACAACATGACCGAATACATGGGCGCGCTCAGCGCGCTAATGGCCAGCGCGGACGATGCCGCCCGCGACGCCGCGCTCGCCACCTTCCGCAAACGTTTCAACAACGAGAGTCTGGCGCTCGACAAATGGCTGGCGCTCCAAGCCGGCGCATGGCGCTGGAGCAAACGCGCCGTCCCCACCTTGGACCGTGTGCGCCATCTCATGCAAGACCCCGCCTTCAGCCTCGCCAACCCCAACAAGGTCTACGCCCTCCTCGGCGTGTTCTTCCGCGCCAATCCCGGCGAATTCCACGCAGACGACGGCAGCGGCCATGCCTTCTGGGCAGACCAAGTCTGTGCGCTCGACGCCCGCAACCCCCAAGTCGCCGCCCGCGCCGCCCGCGCACTCGAAAACTGGCGTCACTTCACCCCCAGTTTGCAAACAAGCATCCGCACACAACTCGAACGGGTTCGCTCTCAACCCAACCTCTCCGCCGATGTCGCGGAGATTATTGACAAAGCATTGGGAGAAAAGAACGCGGAAGGGGCAAATGAATAAAGCGGACCGCGAATAAAAACGGAAAAACCGCGAAGGGACGCGAATACACGCGAAATATAACGCCCCTCTCCCACTGGGAGAGAGAGGGGTTGGGGGTGAGGGAACGGGGCAGGGGAAGAGCCGGTGTCCATGCCAGCGCCGCTCCCTCACCCGGCGCTTCGCGCCACCCTCTCCCACAAGGGGAGAGGGTTTCAGGGGGGACTCCCGCAGACAGCGGGAGAGGGCACGGCACAAAATGTAGGGCAAGCATCCTGCTTGCCTTACATTTGTGTGCAAATGGCGGGCAGGGATGCTTGCCCCAACAGAGATTCCCGTCATTGCGCGAAGCAATCCATCGCGGTTTCTGGATTGCCCCGCCGCTTCGCTTCTCGCAATGACAAAAGCGTATGGGCGGGTTTCAAACCCGCCCTTGGTCCCGCATCCGGGATGTAATTTAAGCCCGTGGAATTTTTAAGCAGGGCGGGTTTGAAACCCGCCCCTTGTATCTTCCATCCCGCAGTGGTTAGCTACCGCTGCACGGGAAGAAAGAAACTCGCCCCGCCCCTGAAGGCACTGACCTTGTTGTGTAGAGAGAG
>JAIRPB010000182.1 GCA_031257305.1 Azoarcus sp. | reverse complement strand
TTGGTCGCGGTGCTGGCACACGAGTTTGCCCATCTTGGCGTACAGCGCAGAGGTGTAGGTAAATATGGCGCGTTGCTACGGGCTTGGATGTTGCGGGCACTAGATAGGATTGGCGACCTGTTCCCGGGTTTCGGCGCACAAACAGACACCTTGCTACGTCACTTCTATACCGACATGACGCACCTATCGCGCATCGAAGAATTTGAAGCGGACGCGCAGGCGGTACGGATTGTCTATGCCGACCAACTTGGCGAAGCCTTGCTTGGCGTCTCGCTGAAAGAGCAATTTCTGTCCAAAGACTACTGGCCGCGAGTGCTGGCGCAAAGCAAAGTGCGGGCAAAACCCTTGGTGCGCCCTTTCCGCGATTTGGGGCTTGGCATGACGGCTGGCTTTTTGTGTACTGCGGCGGATGACGGTATGCAGACGGATATCGAGTCATCGCACCCGATGCACCCCACGACTAAGGAACGCTTGAGGGCGTTGCGTGTCACGCCCAGCCTGACCGCCAGCGAATCGCCCTCATCGGCCAGCTATTATCTCTCCCCCTTGCTACTGACCTTAGCCTGGGTGTTTGACCTTGCATGGTGGCGGGATGTCCGCCCAGACTGGCAGCTTACGTTCAAGCAGGTGCGCCATGAGCATAGGCGTAGGCATACCGCCGCACAAAAACCGCAAAACAAGAAAAAATAGAACCCGCGAGGCATGACATAGTGCCGAGCCTCCGTATGATGCCCGGGGCTATGCTACGGGCAATATGCATGCGCGGCGGCCTGTAATGCGGAGAAAAGCACAGGGTTAAACAATGAACAGATTGCTGCACAATTTTTGCGACAATCTCGCGGGCTTTGCCATGTCTTGTCTGCCGCCCGTCCTTCGCAGGGCTGCGCAAGGAGCCATGCCGCAGCTTGATAAGCCATTATCTAAATCATTTGTTTTTAAGCTCGCGCAATCAAAAGAAGAACTGGAAGCCTGTTTTCGTCTGCTATATACCGAATATGTAAAGGCAAAACTGATGAAGCCCGATTCGTCTGGGATGCGAATCATACTTCACCACGCACTGCCAACAACATCGACGCTAATATGTAAATACCGAAACCATATTATCGGAACAGTTTCGTTAATCCGGGAAAACAAATTCGGCTTTCCAATGCAGAAAGCATTTAATTTAGATGAAGTCCTCAAAAAGAATGGAAATGTGGCTGAAGTATTATCACTGGCAATAGATAGCCGTTTCCGTTCATCAAAAAACAAAATAATGATTCCGTTATTGAAATTTCTCTATGAGTATGCAGAATATCGTTTTGATACGCGCTATTTAGTTATCGCGGTCAATCCACGGCATATTAGTTTTTATGAAGATGTTTTATGTTTCAGACGGTTGCGTAACTCCAAAGTCAATCATTACAGCCTTGTTAACGGTGCGCCCGCAATTGGTGCCTATCTTGACCTAGAAGAAGCAAAAGAAACGTTTTTCCAAAAATACGCCCAATTACCCTTAAATCAAAATCTTTATCACTATTTCACTGCCGCGCCGCTCCCAAATGGGTATTTTCCCCATCGCCGTTTTCATACCACTACTGACCCCGTAATGACACCAGAACTTATTGATTATTTCTTCAACAAAAAAACAAAGCTATTCTCCAAATTGAATTCCCATGAAATAGATTTGCTTCACGCCATTTATAATTTGCCAGAATACCAGCATTGCCTGCCGCCGCAAGCGAAAGGCACACCCGCATCCGAACCCGAACAGACTCGCATCCATCGGCGTTTTCCTGTGAGATGCCCGGCCCGCTTGCGGCTTGGCCAGCCGGGCGTCTCAGACGGTATCGCGCTAACCGTCTATGAATGCTCCGAAAAAGTATTCTGCGCCCATGCCGAGTACCCGCTTATGGTTGGGTTGAGCGGCGAAGCCGACATTGACCTCGGCGAATCCGAGCATTGCACCCTGGCGGTGGAAATTGTGCGGCTCAGCAAACACCACAACCGTGCGGTGATGTTCCACATCCGCGAGTCCGTTGGCACGCAAAACAGGCTGTGGCTGAAATTTGTCCGCGCCCTAAGCAAAGCCCACATTGCCACCGACCTAGAAGAAGCTACGCGCTTCTATGACACACTCATGGTTGCTGAAAACGAAGCACAAGATTCCGCGTAGGCGCACGGCGGGCCATGCCCATGCCGAATTCCAACCCAGCCGCCGCACGGGACAGTGTGTCTCTGCGCCTACAAAAATAATGCAATTATCGATAGCCCGTGTATAAGCCGACGGGTTGATATAACATTAAGTTATCAAAAACCCAAACTATCAAAGAAAACAGAACATGAACCTTCAACAATTACGCTATGTGCATGAAGTCGCACGGCACGGCCTAAACGTGTCCGACGCTGCCGAGGCGCTGTTTACTTCTCAGCCCGGAGTCTCAAAGCAAATCCGGCTGCTCGAATCCGAATTGGGCGTCGAAATTTTTGCGCGCCACGGAAAGCGTCTGGCGGCCGTGACGGAACCGGGGCGGGCGGTGCTGGACATCGTTAGCCGTATTCTTGGCGAAGTCGATAACCTGCAACAAGTTGGCGCGGAGTTTTCCGCCGAAGATGCCGGTCGGCTCTCGATTGCCACCACCCATACCCAAGCGCGCTACGCCCTGCCGTCGGTCATCCGCGATTTCATGCGGCGTTACCCGCAAGTACGGCTTGAGCTTCACCAAGGCAACCCCGGCCAAGTCTGCGAAATGCTGCTTGACGGCGCCGCCGATCTCGCTATCGCTTCCGACACCATCGCCGATTACGAAGAACTCGTCACCCTGCCTTGCCGCAACTGGAACCGCTGCGTTATCGCAACGCCGCGCCATCCCATCCTGCGAGAAAAGCCGCTCACGCTAGAAGCCATTGCGCGTTACCCCCTCATTACTTATGACGACGCCTTCATGGGGCGCAACCAAATCAACAAAGCCTTTCTCGGGCGCGGCTTAAAACCCCAGATTGCGCTCACCGCCATCGATTCGGACATCATCAAAACCTACGTCGCAATGGATTTAGGCATCGGCATCCTCGCCCGTATGGCGTGGGACCCGGCGCTAGACCGCGGCCTAGGGATGATTGACGCCGCCCACCTCTTTGAGTCCAGCACCACCCGCATCGGCCTACGCCGCCGCGCATGGTTACGCGGGTACGTTTTCGCCTTCATCGAAGGCTTTGCGCCGCATTTGACGAGGAAAATGGTGGAAACCGCTTTGAGCGGGGGCGGGGAGGATTATGAGTTGTAGGGGAAAATGAATAGGGTTATTTGAGTTTTACGCACCCATTTTTTAACAGCACAATCGTTGATGTTATATCAATGCGTTTGGAATACATTTATGCTTGGAAATTTCCCCTTTCGCTTCTGTTTTGTGGTGATTTTCGCAACGATAGCCTTTGCCGCCTGCACCCCACACATTCCGGCAACCGAGACAGAAGCGCCCCCAAAGCGGAAGCCCCGCCCACACCCGCCGTGGAAGCGCCGCCCACCAAAGACCTTACATTTTTTGACGACATCGTGACGCCGGAAGCGGTTTTTCCTGACCCTGTGGCGCGGGCACTTTATGAAGTTCAGCCACCAATCACGTCCGAAAAGGGATGGCGGTCATATGCGTTTGTACTTCCTCAACAGCAAGGCATGAACCCCAACCGCCATTTCCATATCATTAGCGTGATATGTGCTCCTGCGGGGACATTTCACCAAGGATTAGGAGGAACAGGAGGCCCCGGTGGTGGTTTTGTTGATTGGGGAGCGCATACACCAGATGGTAAATACGATCTCCGCATTACAATCGGGATGTTGCTTCCCGATACAGTTGTCCTACCGGAATTCGATTTTAGTCTCGAAGCTACAGCAGAAAGACTATTGCTGCGCTATTCGCAGAAATTGAATAACTCACTGGAGGGTAAGTAAATGGCTGTTTTGGGTAGCACTGACTACCTAAAAAAACTATCGCTTGCCGCGTTGCTAGTTATTACGGCTTGCGCTCCAAGTGCCCCCACAACCGAGACAGAAGCGCCCCACAGAGCAGAGGCTCCGCCCGCGCCCTCTGTGGAAGCGCCGCCCATCAAAGACCTCACGTTTTTTGACGACATCGTGACGCCGGAAGCGGTTTTTCCTGACCCTAAAGCGCGGGCACTTTTTGAAGCCATGCCGCCGGAAACTACTGAAAAAGGTGATGAGCGTCTGTACTCGTTTATGTTGGCTTCACGTTCAAGCATAAAAACAAAACGGTATTTTCGTTTTCAACAACCGGGCATGAAAACAAAGCGGTCTTTATATTTTATTAGCGTAACAGTTGCCCCTGCGGGGGCATTCCCATTAGGCGGAATGGGCTTTGCGGTATCAGGCGGCAGTCTTGATTCGTCTGTAATAAGTACACCGGATGGCATATATGATTTCCGCATCATGATAGGTTCCTTGCTACCTAAAACAATCAAAGAACCTAAATTTGATTTTGATGCAACGAAGGAACAGCTTTCACTGCGCTATTCGCAGAAGTTGAACAACTCATTGGAGGGTAAGTAAATGGCTGTTTTTAGTAACGCCGCCTACCTAAAAAAACTATCGCTTGCCGCGCTGCTATTTGTTACGGCTTGCGCCCCAACAACCGAGACAGAAACGCCCCACAGAGCGGAAGCCCCACCTACACCCACCGTGGAAGCGCCGCCCATCAAAGACCTCACGTTTTTTGACGACATCGT
>JAIRPB010000196.1 GCA_031257305.1 Azoarcus sp. | reverse complement strand
AACTTGAGCGTCTGGGCAACATTGCTCAACGTCTCTCCGCGCGCCTCACGGGCTTTTTTGAGAATCTCTCCGGGTTCTGCCGCTGGCATGGGTTCTGGCTCTGCCACAGGTTCTGGCGGATTCTCAACGACAATGTCTGATTGCATGGTATTCACTTGCGTTTCCTCTTAAAACTATTTGCTGGGGGCTTTGGGTTTCCCGGCATCTGGCCCGTTTCCCGTTTGCCTAGGCAATCCATATTTTCCCTGCATCATCAGCACATTCTCACGCGAATCGCTAAAACGGCCGCGCAGTTGCTCTGTATAGCTCGCTTCGGCATGGCGCTCGCCAAGACGGCGGGCCGCCAGCAAACCTAGCCACACTGAACGCGCACTCGGGTCAAAACGCTGATGGTACTGGATGAGAATGTCGTGCGCCCGACGGTAGTTTCCGCGACGATAAGCCACTTCCGAGAGCCGGTACAGCGCCTCGCCGTTAGACGGGGCTACTTCCAGCGCACGGGCAAACTGGCTTTCTGCCCGGTCAACCGCGCCATTTTCCAGCAGACAAAGCCCCGCATTGATGTAAGGACGGGTTTTGTAGTGGTAATAAGGATTTGCCACCGCCGTGGCAAAACGGGATAACGCTTCAGAAAGTTTGCCCTGCGAACACAAAAACCAACCGTAGCTGTTGTTGAAATCGGGGTCCCCCGGCGCGGCAGAGAGCGCCTGCCGGAAAGAGTCGTCGGCCAAGGCGTTTTGCTTAAGTTCCATGTAAATCAGCCCCATCAGGTGATAGGCCGGCGGGTATCCAGGCTTTTTCTTTAAGGCGGCTTTGGCCGCGTCCAACGCAGCATCCGTGTGCCCAAAACTGAAAAAATATTCCTGCCCCACTTGGGTATGGACACGCGCATCCGCTTCCTCTTTGTCCGCAGGCGGCGTGTCGGACAGCGGGCGGGGAAACGTACCGGTATAACTCGGCGCGGCGTCAGACAAATCTGATGAAGCGGGGTCTCCTGTTGTGTTGCAAGCACACAAAACAGGAACAATCAGGCACAGCAACCGCACAAAACGCGTCATGACAGAATTTCCTCTCTCCGTTGGGCCGTACATGCCTGTGTACGGCGGGTTTTGTCCTGTACTTGTCCGGCAAGCTGTCCGCAAGCCGCCGCCACATCTTCACCGCGTGTCCTGCGCACGGTCGCAATGATACCGGAATTGAGCAGGATTCCCGCAAAGTTCCGCACACGTCCCGCAGAAGGACGGCTATATCCCACTGCCTGAAAAGGGTTGAACGGGATGAGGTTGAATTTGCACGGTACGTCACGGACAAGCGCGGCCAGCGCACGGGCGTGCGCGTCACTATCGTTGATGCCGCCTATCAGTATGTACTCAAACGTGACGAAGTCACGCGGCGCGCGTTCAAGGTAACGCACACACGCCGCCATCAGGTCACGAAGCGGATATTTGCGGTTAATCGGCATGAGGCTGTCGCGCAAAGCGTCGTCCGGCGCATGCAACGACACAGCCAGCGCCACCGGACACTCTTCGCGCAAACGGTCAATTGCCGGCACCAAACCCGCCGTCGACACCGTCACCCGCCGCCGGGACAGCCCGTAAGCATGGTCGTCAAGCATCACGCGCAGGGCAGCCACTACATTGTCAAAATTCGCCAATGGTTCGCCCATGCCCATTAGCACTACATTGCTGATGGCTCGGCCACTGCTTTCGCTGTCTGGCTCGCTTTCCGTTAATTTCTTTACGCCTTGCCCCACCGGGGCTTCCCTCACCCCCAGTCCCTCTCCCAGAGGGAGAAGGGAGTCGATACCTTTACCCTCTCCCTCTGGGAGAGGGCGGCGCAAAGCGCCGGGTGAGGGCGCAAGGGGACGAACAGAAGATAATAGCTGCCCAGAGCCGAGCAATTTATTAGCCAGCCATAGCTGCCCAATTATTTCGCCTACCGTGAGATTACGGCTAAACCCTTGTTTGCCCGTCGCGCAAAAAACGCAGTCCAGCGAACAGCCCGCTTGCGTCGATACGCACAATGTCCCGCGCCCCGGTTCGGGGATGAACACTGTTTCCACAGCATTGCCATCCCCCACGTCGAACAACCATTTGCGCGTACCGTCGCTGGATAAAGAATCCCGCAACAGCGCCGGGGCGCGGATTTCAGCCTCTTTTCCGAGCCTGGCCCGCAACGCCTTGGCAACATCGGTCATCGCGCCAAAATCGTCGCACCCTTCGCGGTGTATCCAACGCATCACCTGACGCGCACGAAAAGGCTTTTCGCCCAGTTCAGAGAACCAAGCGGACAGTGCGCCAAAATCGTAGTCAAGCAAATTAGGCATCACAGCAGCGCCCCGGCTCCCGTTCTGGCGAGCCGGTTAGCGGGCGTGGATGAGAATACCGGGGAAGAAAAAAGCAATTTCAACAGCCGCCGTCTCAGGGGCATCGGAACCATGTACGGCATTGGCATCAATGGAATCGGCAAAGTCGGCACGAATCGTTCCCGGAGCCGCCTTCTTTGGGTCGGTAGCGCCCATCAGCTCACGGTTTTTTGAAATAGCGTTCTCGCCTTCCAGAATCTGCACCATCACGGGGCCGGAGGTCATGAACTTGACCAAATCTTTGAAGAATGGGCGTTCGCGGTGGACAGCGTAAAATTCGCCCGCTTCCCGTTCGGACAGATGAAGCATACGGGCGGCAATAATCTTAAGTCCGGCATCTTCAAAACGCTGATAGATTTTTCCGATTGCGTTCTTGGCAACGGCATCAGGCTTGATGATGGAAAGTGTGCGTTCAATCGCCATGAAAACCCCTTACTTGTTAGGAAAAGGGGCGGATTTTAGCAGGTTCTGGCCTAAAGAAATCCGGTCATCCAAACGTTTCCGGGGCGAACGCCTCACAATGCCGCCCTTTCAGCGATTTTCACAATAAAAATCAATCCCACGGACTCGCTCTGGCTGTAGCATTCCTCGTTTTTCACGCCCCCAACACTTAGAGCCGCTTCCTATGAACCCCACTTCCATCCAGCTTATCGGCGCCATTTTGTTTGCCGTCGCCATCCTGCATACCTTTTCTGTCGGCTTCATCACCCGGCTAGAAGAAAAATTTCCATCGCATGCCGGCCTATGGAAATTGTTCTCCGAAGTTGAATTTGTATTCGGTTTTTGGGCTTGCGTATTGCTTATTTTCACCGCAATCACTGCCTTCGGGACGGAAACAGGCGCTATCCATGCCGTCACGGAATACCTGAACGAACGCAAGTACACAGAACCCTTGTTCGTGCTGGCCATCATGATTGTTGCCGCCAGTAAGCCGGTGCTGCTCTTCGCGTCCGCGATTGTCAGAATTTTTTCGCGGATACTGCCCGCGCCGCGCCCTATCGCGTTTTATTTCACCGTTCTGGCCATCGTCCCGCTGCTCTCATCCTTCATTACCGAACCCGCCGCCATGTCGCTGGCCGCGATGATTCTAAAAGAAGCGTATTACCGCAAAGGCATGACAACGCGCCTAATGTACGCCACGCTGGGGGTGTTATTTGTCAACGTTTCCATCGGCGGCACACTCACCAACTTTGCCGCGCCGCCCGTCCTGATGGTCGCGGGTACTTGGAATTGGGATAACGCTTTCATGATGACCCACATCGGCTGGCGCAGCGCGCTGGCCGTGGGCGTTAACGCGCTGGCTGTGAGCCTGATTTTCCGCAAAGAACTGGCCGGATACCAAATCGGCAAGCACGACGAACATATCGACGTTCCCATTCTGGTCACGGCCCTGCATTTGCTGATGCTGTTCCTGATTGTGCTTTTCTCCCATTACGCGCACGTGTTCCTAGCCGTTTTGCTTGCGTTTTTGGCGTTTGCCCACGCTTATCCCCGGTTTCAGGACCATTTAATCCTGCGCGAAAGCCTGATGGTGAGTTGCTTCCTAGCCGGCCTTGTCACGCTAGGCGGGCAGCAAGAATGGTGGTTAAAGCCGCTGCTCCAGTCGATGAGCACCACTGCCGTCTATTACGGAGCCACGGCGCTCACAGCGGTAACGGATAACGCGGCCCTCACCTATCTTGGGTCGCTCGTCCCTGACTTGTCTGATGACTTCAAACTTTCGCTGGTGATGGGCGCGGTCACAGGCGGCGGCCTCACCGTGATTGCCAATGCCCCGAACCCGGCCGGCATGGCCATCTTGCAAGGGTATTTCAAAGGCGGAAAAGTCAGCCCGCTCGGTTTGCTGGCGGCCGCTGCGTTGCCCACAGCCATGGCTATTGTTGCGTTCCGGCTGTTCTAAATTTTGCGGATGCGTTTCACGTAAAAGATTGGGATACCCCCGCTTTCAGGCAGGGGTATCCCAATACGGTTCAGACAACGCGCTGAATATCCACAACCACTGAAGCGCGGTACTGTTTCCACTTCACAAGAATAACGTAAGAATGCGGCGGGACAACGCTCTTTAACCAGTTAGCGTCTGTGGCCTGCGTAGTCGGCACGGAAACTTCCATTGTTTCGCCAAAATGTTTGCGGGCGTTGCCGGAAATGGTGTTGGCAATTTCCCCGGTGGCATCCAGCAGACGGTCTTCGAGGCGGTTCTGTTCGCCCATTGCCATCAGGAGGTGGGCCACCATGCTGCGCGGGGCGGAAAAATAAATGCGCCCGACATAATCCCCAGAGAGCGTGATGTAACTGGTTAAATCATAGGTGCTGGGCACCATACCCCCTTCAGTCAGATAGGCAGCCTTGATTTCAACCTTTTCCTGCGTCACCTGGAAAAAGAAACCACTAACTGCATCGACAAAAGTAAGGATGTCTTTTTCGTCAATATTATTATTCATGGACTGGTAAGCTCCAAAAAAGCCGCGATTAAATCTTCGTCGGAGAACGGTTTGTACAGAAACCCACGGGCACCTTTTTTGAGCGCCTTCAATGCCGTAGCTTTGTCACTCAACGCCGAAATGACAAGAATATTGCAGTCCGGGCGAATGGTAATCATTTTCTCCGTACAATCAATACCATCCATTTCAGGCATGGTGATGTCCATCGTGACGAGTTCAGGCATATGCTGCAAAAACATCGTAATGGCTTCCATACCGTTTTTGGCCATACCGGCCACCTGGATGAGGTTTAGCCTCGGGTCATCCAGGATGCGCGAAATCCGGCTTCTTATGAGCGCAGAATCGTCGACGATTAACAACTTCATATTGCTGGCTCTCAACTTGTTGTATTGAACTGAATGTGAAACTCTGTATACCGATTAGCCCGGCTTTTAACAAGAAGATGCCATCCCATTTTGTTGACTTTTTCCAGCACCGCGTCTAGCCCAATACCGTGTCCGGCGTCTTTGTTGGCCGTTTGCGCAGTAGAGACACCCGGCATGAAGAGACGGTTTGCAATTTCGTTGTCGTTCAATGTGGACGCCTCACTGGCGCTTAGCGTACCGTTTTTCACAAAATGCTCGCGCAAACGGGCGGGAACGATACCACGCCCGTCGTCCCGGACAGTGAAATCGTACTGGCCGTTGCCCAGATACTCGCACCACAGGCACAGCGCGCCGGACTGCGGTTTGTTGCGCGAGGCCCGTTCTTGGGGCGTTTCAATGCCATGCGTAACAGCATTGCGCACCAATTGGACGGAAATACCTTGCAGCTCCTGCACGACATGGCTCGGCAAAGAAAACAGTTTTTCAAACTGGCACGAGATTTCGATTTGCTTGCCATTATCTGTAGCAATCCGCTCCGCAAGCGAAGAAACATGCCCGACGAACGGATGTGTACTGGCGCCTGTTTCCGCCGCAGATTGCGGTTGCGTCTTGCCCAGCGCGTCCCCAAGCCGGGAAACAACCTGCGCGAGCGAAGAATGGCGCTGGTAGAAACCCTCCAGCAACACGGCAATACGCAGCATCTGGTCGCCGCTCAAAGAATCCCCGCTTTCGCGCATCGTCACCATTTCTTTTTCGCACTCATGCGCATAGCTTTCCAATACATCAATGCCAAGCACGGCCGCTTCGCCCTTAATGCCATGCACAACACGCATGATGTAGTTCAGCGTATGCAAACGTTCGCGCACATCATCATGGGGCACACTGAGTTTTTCATTGATTTGTGCCAAAGATTCGCCCGTAGCCGCGATGAACTGCTGGAGTGAGGCAAAATCGCCGCTTGCCAGCCGTAGCAGGGTTTCAATCTCTGTTTTGGCGAGGTTCTTCGCTTGTTCAACCTGTTGCGAGAGCACGACCTTGTCGGTTACGTCTTGCACCGTAACCAACAGATGGGAAATCACATCGTCTTGCAGGACGCGGTTAAAGAAGAAAGACAGATAGCGTGTCTGGGCACTGCCAAGCACATCGGTAGCAATAACAGGCACGTTAGTCAGCGGGTTAAGACTGGCAACCAACGCTTCTTTTACGCGGTCTCCCAAAAGCAGTTCAATATAATCCACTGCCGATTCATAGATATTTTTTGGCGCAATGGCTTCAAGGTGAGTGAGAAAGTTTGAACCCGGCTGAATATCTCTTCTCAAGATAACGGGCAAAGATTCTGAAAACTGCGTCCCAATCTTCTTTTCTTTGTCCAACAAAAAGAGACCCTCGCGCACGGTTGAAAGAATTTCAACGGTTTCGCCACGGGCTTTTGCCAGTTCCGCGTCGGTTTTCATCAAATCCCGGATAGAAACAACAACGGTATAACCGAAATTCATAACGGCAAAAATAATGCCGGCCACTAATACAATACGTAATTTGGCGGCCCGTTCATTATTGACGAATTCAAGGTCTGTAGTGAGGTCGTTCATGAAGCCGAGTATTTTGAGGTTGTTTCTCTGCGCATAGAGCGCCGCCGCATAGAGTCTTTCCGGGTTGCTCTTAATAAACCGGACACTCTCCATAATCTCGTCATCGGTCACTTCGCCAACCTTCTTTCCGCCCGCGACGGGGATATAGCCCTCTGGGAGCGGAACGTACAGCCCCTTCAGCAGCCTCTTATAAAAATCCCAGATGCCGTATGTATTTTTTACAAAATCTACCGATTTTTCGGTATTAACCTTAACTAAAAATACGGGCTTCATATCGCCGCCCGTCACAATCTTTCCGTCACGGAACCCCTCGAGCGTTGTATCGAAAAGACCGACAGCCAAAGATAATTCTTTAACATTAGCCTTTATGATACTTTCATCATCATTGTTGAGGGCTTCATTTAGCGTTAGGAGCACTTTTGTCGTGCGCTGCGACAACATCCGCTGCCGGCCGGACAAATTAATTGAGACGCCCGATTCGTCAGAACGATAGGTATTATAAAAGTTAATACCAATAACCAACGCATCCGCTGTCACGAACAGGATGACCGCCACAAGAATGTTGCGGTATTTTCTAAAGATACTAACCTTATCGTCCATGTGGACTCTCCGCGTTGTGAATCCTGTTTATATGCGTCCCAACCGTGAAAACGGTCCCAAGATGTGAGATACCCAATTAATATCAACGTATTTTGTAACTCACATTATGGATACTGCCCGTGAAAAATCCGCGCATTGAAATACAGAAAATCAATCATTAGAAAAGAAGTGTGAGTAACAACACAATCCTTCTCAATGACCTCCCTCAAGAAATTTCAACAGGATTTATGTAATAACACAATAAACATACTACATGCAACCCCTTAATGTTTAACGAAGAATTGCAACAGACTTTACCTGCGCCACCACCGATAGCCCCGGCACGATGCACAGAAGCTGACGGGAACGCTCGGTAATGCGTGCCAGCAACAGCGTATCCCCCGCCCTAAGCCGCAACTGCACCAGCACATGCCCCGGCGAATCAGCCGCCGCAACTGCGGCAACTGTAGCAGGAAGGATGTTCAAAATACTGGTATCTGAATGCGCACCTAGGGCAAGGCTCAC
>JAIRPB010000120.1 GCA_031257305.1 Azoarcus sp. | reverse complement strand
ATAACGACCCCTTTGACCGCATTCTGATAGCCCAAGCACTCACGGAACCCATGTGCCTCATCAGCCATGACAAAAAGGTTTTGCAATATAGCGATTCTTTTATAGGGGCTTGAGTCCTTGCGCAGGCAACGACATGAAAAAACCGCCCGAAGGCGGTTTTTGTTTTGCGATGCCATCATGTCCGCTGTGTGGCCTCGCCACAAAAGCAAGAAGCAGGGGCAATTTTGCGGACGGCGTGATGGCACACGAAGGGCACTGGCAGAGGGGCAGACGTTTGCCTCTTTCGGACCGCCAAGCCGCGCATCAGGCGTAGCGTTACGGTCGCGTTTCCGCCCGTCACAGAAACGTTCCCGGCGATACGCCAAAGCGTTTGGCAAGTGCGCGGATTTGGCGCACGTTAAGCGAACGCTTGCCAGATAAAACTTCTGAGACCACGCCTTGGCTACCGATTTCTGGCAGGTTGTTTTGGTGTAGGCCGTGCTGTTCCATCAAAAACCGGAGCGCATCTAACCCGCTGGCTTCTGGCAGGGGGTGGTGGGCAGACTCATAGTTATAAACGAGACCGCCCACAATATCCGCCAGCATCATAGCCGGGCTAGATTCGTTCCCGTCCGCCGCATCCATCAGTTGGCCAAGCAGGGCACACATGTGGTCGTAGTGCGCTTCGCTCTGGATAGCCGCAACGCCAGTTTCGGCATAAAACCGCTCAAAAGCAGGAATAGCGCGTTCAAACGTCATTGTCGTCATGATTTCCATTCCCCTTTGTCGTATTCCGCATGTGTCATAACAGCTTTGACATAAAGCAGTTGTTTTGCAAACCGAACATAAGCCGCAATTCGGTACTTATTGCCGCCTATGTTGAATACCGTCAACTCACCTACTTTATCTGCGCTCTTGAACGTTTGTTTGAGATCGCCCCACGTTAAGAACTCGTTTTTTTCGATGATGCGACGCCAGTTTTGTAAAGGCGTATTGGCTTCGGGGTAGATGGCGGCGAACTCACGGAGTGCACGATTGCTGATGAGCTTCATGGTTCACAGCATATCTCATTCCGAGATGAAGTCAAGTTTTAAGAGGGTAAAAAGCGTACTTACTTTCCCGTCCCCAGCGCCTCCAGCAGCACCGGCACAGCATCAAAACCGCGCTCAAACAGATTTCGGAATACGGGACCTAAGTTGCTCATGAGCAGGATGAGCGCAAAAAAGCCTGTGGTCATGGTAACGGGAAAGCCAATGGCGAATAGGTTGAGCTGCGGGGCGGCGCGGGTGAGTACGCCTAATGCGGTATTGGTGACGAGGAGCACCGCGAGCAGGGGCAGCGAGAGCAAAAAGCCGGTGGAAAAAACGGCCGCGCCGGCGCGGGGGATGAGGCTCCAGCCTTTGCCTTGAAGGGACGCGCCGACGGGGAGCCATTCAAAACTGCGGACAACCAGTTCTACCAAAATTAGATGTCCGTCGAGCGCCAGAAAAAGCATGGCGGCAACCATGCCCATAAAATCCGCTAGGACGGCGCTTTGCCCGCCAGAACTGGGGTCGAAGAACAACGCGAAAGATAACCCCATCTGCATACCGATAAAAGAACCCGCAACGTCAATGGCCGCGAAAACAAGCCGGATGGTAAAGCCGATTGCCGCGCCGATGAGCACTTGTTCGCCCAATATCAGTAAGCCGATGCCGGAACCCGGCGCAATGTTGGGCATGGGCGGCGCGGCGGGCAGTACGGCAATGGCGATGCCTAGCCCGACGGCCAAGCGCAGACGCACGGGCATGCCCCGGTTAGAGAAAATGGGCGCGGCCATCATCATGCCCAGCAAACGGACCAGCGGGAACATGAAGGCCGCAAGCCAAGCGTTGAGTTGGGCGTCGGTGACGTTGAAGTACATGGGGCGAGCAGAGTTTTAACACCCCTCTCCCTCTGGGAGAGGGGCGGGGGGTGAGGGCAGGACCGTTGGCACAAAACCCATGTTCATATCAGGCTCATCCTTGCGTGGCTTGGGCGCGGTTTGCGCTTTTTCAAGCAATCTCCCTCACCCCTAACCCCTCTCCCAGAGGGAGAGGGGAATCTTTACTTACCCAATCATGCCGGGAATGCCGGAAAAAAGCCGCCGCATGAAATCGGTGAGCGTCGTAATCATCCAAGGCCCTGCCAGCACTAAGGTGACAAAAATCGCCACTACTTTGGGGACGAAAGTCAATGTCATTTCATTGATTTGGGTGGCGGCCTGAAAGATGCTGACTATCAGCCCCGTGACGAGCGCGGCAAAAAACAGGGGGGCGGAAACCATCAGGGTGACTTCAACGGCTTGCCGGCCTAAATCAATGACAGCGGTGGGGGTCATGGCATTTCTCCTGAAAAGCAGTCAGTTCACGGCAAAGCTGCGCACGAGCGAGCCGATGACAAGTCCCCATCCGTCTACGAGCACGAAAAGCATGAGTTTGAATGGCAGCGCAACAATCACGGGGGACATCATCATCATGCCCATCGACATCAGCACGGAGGCCACAACCATGTCGATGATGATGAACGGGATAAATACGATGAAGCCAATCTGGAACGCGGTTTTGACTTCAGAGGTGACATAGGCCGGGATGATGACGCGCATCGGCAGGTCTTCAGCCTTTTCGACACGTTCAATTTTTGCCATCTCGGTAAAGAGGGACAAATCGGACTCACGCACCTGATTGAGCATGAAAGCGCGGGTGGGCACGGTGGCGCGGTCCAACGCTTGCCCGATGTCGATTTTTCCATCGGACATCGGTTTGTAGGCATCGGTATAAACCTTTTCCGCCACCGGGGACATGATGAAAAAAGTAAGGAAAAGCGCCAGCCCAAGCAAAACCTGATTCGGCGGCGATGTCTGCGTTCCCATCGCCTGACGCATCAGGGCAAAAACGATGATGATGCGGGTAAAGCTCGTCATCATCAGTACCATCGCCGGTATGAAAGAAAGCAGCGTGAGCAGCAGCAGCGTCTGCACGGGCAGGCTGTAGCGCGTACCGCCTCCGGCGATGGGCGTGGACGTGAGCGCGGGCAGGCCGCCCACGAGGTCAAAGTCAATATCTTGCGCACGGGCGGCAATAGAAAACGTGGCAAGCAGCAAGACGGCAACAGCGGCGGGGATAGGGGTATACGTCTTAGCCCGCATCGCGGCGTCCTTTCATTATCTGCGCAAGACGGCTGGCGAAAGAGGCGGCGTTAGCCAAAACAGGGTTCTGGCCGGATGTTGCGGCGGGCGGCAGCGGGAGCTCATCGCGTGAGAACACATGCAGGGCATTGATGCTGTTGGGCGTGACGCCCAGCAAAAGAATTTTTTCGCCCGCTTCAACCAGAACAATTTTTTCGCGTGTGCCGACGGGCGTAATCCCCAAGATTCGCAACGGCCCGTTGCCGCGCAAAGGGGAAGAAAAACGTTTCAGTAGCCAGACAGCCCCCATTAAAAGTGCCAGCACCACCGCCAGCCCAAAGAACATTTGCCAGAGTCCGGCTAACGGGTCGGAAAGAATGGGCGAGGAAGCGGGCGCGGGGGAGGCGGACGACTCAGCCGCCGCATGGCAACAAAGGGCAGGCACGGCCATTAACACAGCCAACGCCGTATTCCAGTGATGGCGGGGAGGCGTCACCATGACATCAATGGTGCAGCTTTCGCATACGCTCTGCGGGCGTGATGATGTCGGTGAGGCGGATACCGAATTTGTCATTGACTACCACCACCTCGCCTTGCGCGATGAGGGTGCCGTTCACCAATACATCCATCGGCTCCCCGGCTAGACCTTCGAGTTCCACCACGGAACCGTGCGCGAGTTGTAGCAAATTGCGGATGGTGATTTTTGTGCGCCCTAATTCAACCGTAATCTGGACGGGAATATCCAGAATCATGTTGTAGTCGTTGAGCGACGTGGGTTTTGTGCCTCCGCCCAAGTCCTCGAAAAGCTGGCTGGCGGGCTTTGCTTGGTAGGGCGAAGCGGCCGCGGCGGCTAAGTCAGCGGCCACCTGCTCGGCTTCGGGGTCAACCTTGCTTTCAGCCTCTGCCTGTTCCTGCATGGCCGCGGCCCAGTCATCTTCGCTGGCCTCTCCCGCAGGGGCTGTGCCCTCCCCTGTATCCGCCTGTTCCTGCATGGCGGCCGCCCAGTCGTCCTCGCTCACCGGCGTTTCGGCGGAGTCGGAGGCGGCGGGCTGCGCTTCGGGCATATCGGCGGGCGGGTTTTCAGCCACATCCGTTGTATCGGTGCTGTTGTCGTCGTCAGCCATTGTTTTGGCCTCCTGCCAGCAAGTTGAGGGGTTCGCTGCTGCCAATCATTTTTTCGACCATCACGGCATATTGATGGTTACGGGTTCCCGAGTGGCATTCAAACACGGGAATACCGTCGACTTCGGCTTGCAGGAATTCAGGCACGTTGAGCGGAATCACATCGCCCACGCGCATGTTGACGATGTCGCGTAGCGTGGACCGGGCCGTGCCAAGATTGCAGATAAGCTCAATTTCCGCCCCCTGCAACTCTTGTGACAGCATCGTAATCCAGCGTTTGTCTTGCGTGAGGTGGTCACTCTGCATGGTTGAGTAAAGCACATCACGGATAGGCTCTAACATTGAATAAGGAAAGCAGATGTGCATGTCAGACTGCACATCGCCCATTTCTAGCGTAAAAGGCGTAGCCACCACAATTTCAGAAGGCGTGGCGATGTTGGCAAATTGTGAGTTCATTTCAGAACGCACATATTCCATCGTAATTTGAAATACGGGCGTCCATGCTTTGCAGTATTCGGCAAAAACAACGTTGAGCATCCCGTGGATGATGCGCTGCTCGGTAGGCGTGAAATCCCGGCCTTCCACCCGTGTCTGAAACCGCCCGTTGCCGCCGAACATGCTATCGATAATGGCAAAGACAAGTTTTGGGTTAAACACCACCAGCCCCGTGCCCCGCAAGGGTTTGGCCAGCACAAGGTTGAGATTGGTGGGAATCACCAGATTGCGGACAAACTCCGCATATTTCTGCACCTTAATGGGGCCGACCGACACTTCCACGTTGCGGTGGATATAGTTGAAGAGTCCGATTCTCAAATAACGGGCAAACCGCTCGTTAATCAGCTCCATCGTGGGCATACGCCCGCGCACGATGCGCTCCTGCGTCGCCATGTTGTAGGAGCGCACGCCGCCTTGTTCTGCTTCTTCGGGAGCCGGCTCGTCAGACTCCCCGTTGACGCCGCGTAGTAGCGCGTCTACTTCTTCTTGGGAGAGAAAATCCGACCCCATGACGCGGCTCCGTCACTGGATGATGAAAGTTTTGAACAGGACGCCCTGAATCGGACCAAGCGTGGTTTGCCCCTGCGGCACATCCGGCGGCGGCGGCGGGACGCCAAACAAGGTATTGAGCGTCCCCATGATTTCGCTCTGCATATGCTCATGGCTCATGTCATTTTGTACGTCAGTGAGATTTTTTGAGGACAGCAGACGATTGATTCTGTCCTGAATCTCGGGCATCCACCCCTTGAGCGCCTCCGCCGTTTTGGCGTCCGTAACCCGCAAGATGATGGTGGTTTGCAAGTAATGGGAGTCATCGTCAGCATCCCTTGGGCGCAAATTAACGGTAAAGGGGTCCAGCGGCACGAATACCGGCGGTTTCGTGAGGTCAATGGCCGGGGTAAACGGCGGGGCTACCGGTACGGCCGCAGGCGCTTGCGCGGCGGGCGCGGGTTCGTGGCTGGCAGTATCCCCGTTGCTATGGTTTTTTCTCAGCACCAAAAAGGCGCCGACAGCCGCAACCAACAAGATGAGCACAACCACCGCAACCAGCAAGATGATAAGAAGCCATTTGCCGGCGTTGCGCTTCACGGGCGCGGGAGGCGGCGACGCGGGCGCGTTCTCGGATGTATCGGTTTTGGCGGAAGAGGGCTTGGCCGCTTGTGCCATTTGGGTTCTCCTTTTCTACGCACAATTATCACTGGTTGCCCCTGCCGTGCATGCGCGGAAAAGTGGGGCGTCCCGCCCCTTATTTCCCGGCATCAGGCAAAGGTGTTGACAAGCCCATTATCAAGATTTAGCCAATTCACGGGCGTGATAGAGGTGGCATCGGCATCGCCGCTTTCATCTAAAAGGCCAGATGGATAACCCGGCGCATGGTGCGTATTTTCGCCATTATCCTGCGCACGGCTTTCCGCAGAAGTGTTGACGCCCGCTTCCCCAAGGTTAATTCCCGCTTGCGCAAGCAACTCCCGCAAACGGGGCAGAGCCTGCTCAAGGGCGTCACGCGCCGCCTGCGATGAGGCGAGAAACTGCGCCGTGCCTTGGTCGCCGTTAAGATGGATAGAAACTTCCACCTTGCCGAGTTGGGGGGGGGTAAGAATCAATTCGGCACGGTTTTCGGCACGGCCTAGCATCCACATCACCCGATTTCCAATTTCTTCAGCCCAAGCCTTTTGCCCGGTTCCCGCCGGCACGGTAAACCGGGGCATGACAGCATCCGCCTGTGCGGGGCGGGACAAATTCAGCAGGGGCAGCGCATCCGCTTGGGCGGTAGATGTCAGCGCCGCACTCCCCGCGCCGCTTGCGGCAGGGGGCGCGTAAGCAACATTGTTAAGGGCGTCAGGCGATAACGCCTTGATTTGCGCGGCGTGGGAGGTATCCAGCGTTGCGGCGGAGTGTCCGTGCAACGACGCCGGCGTCAGGCTGTTTGCGGCAACCTTTGCCACATCCGATGCCGTGGCGGGCAAATGGCTATTTTTTGCGCTGGCATCAGCCCCCAAGGGCTTGCCGTTTTCAGAATCCGAGGCGTTTTGTTCCAGCATGTCCTGCATGTCACCCCCGGATGCTTCATCCGCATCAACAGCTATCTTCTGCGGCAACGTTTCCAAAGCGGAGTCGCCATCCACGGCAACGGATACCGGCTCGGAGGCCATTCCGCCCAGTAAGACGGCAATTGTTGCCGACAACCCAAAAGGTATACCGGCATCGCTGGCGGCATCAGGGAAGGGCGATTGCGGGCCGCCTCCCTTGTTTTCCGGGATGCCGTCAGCAGAAGCCGTGGCCGTGTCGGTTGAGTCTGGGCTGTTGGGATTGTTGGGGTTGGGAGAGGTGTTGTGATGTGTCTTATCAAGCGCGTTTGCGCCGGTTTCTCTTGAATTTTCAGCCTTCGCTGTTCTTTGAGGCGCTTCACGCCCCATGCGTTCATTTGCCCGCTGCGGCTCACGGGGCGCGGCGGCATGGGGACGGTTTATGCTTTCACGGACAGGTTCCGGGGCGGGCCGTGCCGGTTCGGGGTTTGAATTAGCCAGCGATGTCACGTTGTTGGTACGGGCATCTAGGCTTCCCCCCTGCAACTGTCCGCGCAAAAGGCTAGAAAACGTCACCATCAGTGCGCCGCTCTCACTCTCCCGGCTTAAATCGCCCTTAGCCGCCGCGCCAGAAGCCAGAAAAGCTGATGCGCTAGAAACCCTAGTGGTCATGATGCCGCCCTCGTCTGCAAGTATTTCGTACTAGTTGTAGCAAAGGGTGTGCCAAGGGCGTTGACTGGATGGCTTCGCTACGCTCGCCATCACAAAACGCCCGTCATTGCGAGCGCAGCGAAGCAACCCATCGCGGCTTCTGGATTTCCCGCCGCCTTGCGGCTCGCAATAATGCAACCGTAGGGGCGGGGTTCAAACCCGCCCAGACCGTGGCCAGCCCGAAACAGGTATTGGCTGTGCCGGGATGAGGGCGGGTTTGAAACCCGCCCCTACGCGAAACATACCGCCGCCCTGCTTCCAGCAATGACATAAATATAAATACGGTTTTGAGACTCCGCCCCCTTATATGCCATATAAACTATGAAATAATTCCCAAGTTAAATATAAAAAACCCTCTTAGAATATGCGCGTTTCAAGCTGCTGAACATATTTCCAGAGAAAAAATTATGCTAACAACATTCGCGCTTGGTTTTTCAGAAAATGCCCAGACAATTTTTACAAACACGCCTGATTCCGTTTATGGGCCGGATTCCTCCCGCATTTCCCCGTCTTATTCATTCGCGCATCTCAAACCGCTGGCGCTTTCGCTCTTTTTGGCGCTCGCGCCCGCGGCCGCGTTTGCCCTGGATACCCAGATATCCGGCGGTTCGTATGCCGCCGACCTCTACGGCAACACCGGCTCGACAACCCCGCCCGTCGACGCCAGCAACGCCAGCAACAACACCCTCACGCTCGGCACCGGCTCAACCGGCCCCACTTTCACCGGCGACCGCAGGATTTACGGCGGCAGCACGAACGGCACCAGCGGCGACGCCAACGGCAACACGCTCACCGTCAACGGCGGCACGTCGTTTGACGGCAGCTACAACTTCTTTTACGGCGGACAAGCCGATGCCACTTCGGGCAGCGCCTCGAACAATGTCGTGGCCGTGCAGGATGGGGTCACGCAAAGCGCCGTGGGCGGCGTGTTCCACCTCTACGGCGGACAGGCGGGCGGGATGACGAGCGGCAACACCGTCACCGTCTCCAACGGCAACGCGACGTTCACGAGTATTTATGGCGGCGATTCCGGCACCGGCGACGCCCTCAGCAACGCGGTGACGCTCGGCGCCAGCTACACCGGCACGGTGAACAGCAGTGTCTACGGCGGAAGCTCCATCAGCGGCTCCGCCGACCGCAACAGCGTGAAGCTCGCGAGCGGCACGGTACTCGACGGCATTATTGGAGGCAACTCCCACGGCGCGAACCAGACCGCCTCGCTCAACATCGTCACCGTCACCGGGGGCAGCGTGTGGGGGGTTGCGGGCGGGCAGGCTCTCGGCACCGGCGGCATGGCCAACGGCAACAGCGTCGAAATCACCGGCGGCAGCATCATCGGCGACGGCATCGTCGGCGGCGCCGGGTTCGGCGGCGCGACCAACAACACCGTGACGCTTGGCGGAAGCCCGACGCTCGCGGCGACGGCTATTCTCGCCGGCGGGTTTGACCCTACCGCCAGCGGCACGGGCGATTACTTCACCGGCAACACGCTCGTGAAGAACAGCGGCGTGACGATCGCCGCCAGCGGCACCACGGCGAACACTTTCGGTGCCCAGAATTTCGAGACCGTCCGCTTCGGCTACAGCGGCGACGCGAACATCGGCTCGCTCGACACCACCGTGCGCGGCGGCGCGCCGGGCAGCCTCGTGAAGCTGGATACGCAGGGCCA
>JAIRPB010000119.1 GCA_031257305.1 Azoarcus sp. | reverse complement strand
ATCAACATGGTGCGGCCAATATTTAGGAACGCCATTAGATACGACAAAGTAAAAGTGCACAACCGCAAGTACGCTTTTTTCCAGCCTTCAAATGGCGCGATTACGCCCAATGGGGAAATCTATTTTGCCCCGATGGTTTTTAGGGAAGATTTCCATATTACTCGCGTAAGCGAACAGCATTTCTTTATTCATGAAATGGTTCATGTCTGGCAATATCAGATGGGCTACCCTGTTAAAGCACAAGGTATTGCTAGTGCAATTGGGTATGGTTACGACTATACAATAAAACCGGGAATGCAGTTATCGGATTTTCCAATGGAAGGGCAGGCCAATATAATTGCAGATTATGCAATGTATCTTTTGTTTGGTTCGGCGCTTCATTATTCGCATAAAAAGTATTACAAACCTGCAACACCGCAGTCTGATTTACAGGCTGTTTTATCTAAATTTATCCTTAATCCATTGGACAAGTCTAATTTGCCAAATTTTGCGAATTCTGCTTGCGAAACCGATCCAACCTCCGTCCAATGCCTAACAAAATAATGGAGATAGATAATGAAAAAAATAATATTGCAATTCAGTGTTCCTTTTTTTCTTGTCGGCTGTCCGATTGATTATGCAGAAACACTAGCCGATTACGAATTAACCATTACTCTAAGAGACGGTATTCCCTGCTTTTTATTTGACGCAGAAGGCGTCAGTAATGAGCAAATCAGCATTTCATCGGTTCAAGTTATGGAATCTGGATACTTTGGCAAAGAAGGTCTTGCATGGGGACAACTATGGGAAGAAAGAAAGAATCTAAATAAAAATGAATGCCTTCCTTATGGCGGAACAAAAGAATTAAAAATGAGTACGCTTTATTTAGCAGGTTTTTACGTAGAGAAAAGAAGCCAAAAAAAAGGAAGGGGCTACGGCTACGACGCCTTTTTCTGCCTCACAAAAAACCAAGACGGCCAGACTGTCCTCCACCAATGGCCCACCAGAGAAGCGCCAGCGGCTTGCCCCGCAAACTGATTTTATCTGCCCATACTCTGATGGTCGGTAGGGGAATGGCATCGCTGCCTATCACACCGCCGAAGGAAAGGGCAAAACGGGGGTCAAATCCCCCTCTCCCTCTGGGAGAGAGGTTGGGGGTGAGAGAGCCGTGTCGTCCTACAACTTTTTTTTCAGCACATAGTGTTCCGCCAATTCGCCGGTAATGGGATTTCCTTCCATGTCTAGCTGAATGAGCTGGTTTTCGCCCACTTGGTAGTGAGGCGGAATATCTTTTGCGTCTAATGTGATTGCGCCGCCTTCCTCGTCCCACTGAAAAACGCCGTCTGTGGCAAAGTCGCCGTCCTGCTTGTCAATGTAGTGGTATTGCACCGTGTAGGTGGAATCGTTGCGCAGGGTTATCGTGACATCGATACCCAAACCTGATGCGGCTGGAATGGTGCCGGCATACACGCCCGCCCAGTCTAGGCTGTTTCTTGAATTGTGAGCCGGGTCGACTGCTACGGCCGGCGCGGATGCCGGAGCCAGCTCCGCCGCTGGCGTTTGGGTGGATTCTGATGCGGGGGGCGCATCGGGGGAGCAGGCGGCTGTCACAAACGAGAACATGACAGCAGCAAACGCGGGAATGATTTTTTTCATGTGGGTGCCCTTCAGAAAATGCCATGACAAGGTACTCATGAAAACCTAAAAAGGCTTTACATCCGCACCTTTGCGGCATTCTAACCTTATTTCCGCGCCGCAATAAACCCTTGCCGGATGAGTCTTGCGCGGAGAACATTTCGGCTAATACCCAGAAGCATCGCGGCTTGTACCTGATTGCAATGACAATATTCGTAGGCGGTTTTCATGACGGCGGTTTCAATTTCTTCAAATAACGAGTCGTGGTTTTCCTCAAAAAGCGCGTGTAACACCGCCTCCAGCCTCGCCAGCGCGGGCGGGGCGGGTTGTTTTGTTAGGGGCGCGGCATTTTGCGGGGCGGACGCGACCGGGCAGCACGCGATGTGCAGGTCATCCGGGGTAATCAGGTTGCTCCGCGCAATGAGCAGGGCGTGGTGCAGGACGTTTTCGAGTTCCCGGATGTTGCCCGGCCAGCGGTGCGATAGCAGTTTGGCTTCCGCGCTCGGTGAAATCTTGACGGATGCCAGTTTTAGCCTCTGCCGGTAGTGTTCAAGAAAGTGCCGCGCCAGCGGCAGGATGTCGCGGGGGCGTTCGCGCAGGGGGAGTAAATCAAGCTCCGCTACCCGCAAACGGTAAAACAAATCCTCCCGGAAATTGCCTACGCGAACCGCCTCCTCTAGCCGGATATTGGTTGCGGCGATAAGGCGCACGTCAATGGGAATGGGCTTTCTTGCGCCAACGCGCACCACTTCCCGCTCTTGCAAAACGCGCAAGAGCTTGACTTGCAAAGGCAGCGGCAAATCGCCGATTTCATCCAGAAACAAAGTGCCCCCGTTAGCGGTTTCAAACCATCCTGCTTTGGCGGCGTGCGCCCCGGTGAACGCGCCTTTTTCGTGCCCGAATAGTTCGCCTTCGACCAGTGTTTCAGAGAACGCACCGCAATTGACTGCGACAAAGGGCGCGTCCCGGCGGTACGAGAGTTGATGCACCTGACGGGCCACCAGTTCTTTGCCCGTGCCCGTTTCGCCCGTAATCAGCACGTTGGCTTCGCTCGGCGCGATGCGGGAGAGCCGCTGCAAAAGCAAAACAGAACGCGCATCCTCAAACACCAGCGCCCGCGCCCGTTCAGGCCGCGCCAGCCCTTCCGGTACGGGCAAGGTCATAACGGAAGCTGAAGCGCCCAATCTGGATTCGGTGTTCTTGGCGTGAAGGCAGGGTTCCATAACGGCATCAATTGGCATAGGGAGGCATACATATAATCTTATAGCAATGATTTTTGTTAGAACTATAACTTTTGGGTATATGTTGAGCGCAAAAGTAATAAACATATCGCGCCTGCTGCCTTTTTCTGCTGTTCGCCAAGCAGGCGCCCAACATATTTCTGCTGATTAAAGAGAGATTGCGCGGGCAAAGCGCATAGGAAATTTGTGCGCCACGCTTCAATTTTCTATTGACATTCAAGCCGTTAAAACACGCAAAAAGAATTTCGTGACATATGGCACGGAAGGTGCTGTCAGGTTGACTACTCGCATTGCGCGTCACTTTTTTTAAGAGGAGAACATCATGAGTCTGAACATTTTCTGGTTTCTGCCCACGTCCGGCGACACCCGTTATCTGGGGCAATCCGATTTTGGGCGCGAACCTTCCATCGAATATCTGCGCCAGATTGCCACGACCAGCGAACATCTGGGTTATGACGGCTTGCTGATTCCCACCGGCTCGTCCTGCCTAGACCCGTGGATTGTGGCGTCCAGCCTGATTCCCGTGACTTCGCGCATCAAGCTCTTGGTGGCTCTGCGGACTTCGCAGGGCGCGCCCATTGATATTGCCCGCCGCACAGCGACGCTGGACCGGGCGCTGGGCGGGCGGCTGCTTCTCAACATCGTTCCCGGCGGGGACGCCACAGAACTGGCCGCTGATGGCATTTTTCTGGAACACGACGAGCGGTACGAACACGCCGACGAGTTCATCACCCTCTGGAAGCGTGTGCTGTCCGGCGAAGTGGTGGATTTCGAGGGCAAGTATCTCAAAGTGAAGGGCGCGAGCAATTATTACCCCACCGCGCAGCAGCCCTATCCGCCGCTTTTCTTCGGCGGTTCTTCGGAAGCGGCGCATGAGCTGACCGCCAAACATATCGACGCTTATCTCACTTGGGGCGAGCCGCTGGCGCAGGTGAAGGAAAAAATTGATGACGTGCGCCGCCGCGCCGAAAAATATCAGCGCGAAGTCAAATTCGGCGTTCGCCTGCAAACGGTCGTGCGTGAGACCACGGCGGAAGCTTGGGCTGACGCAAACCGCCTCATCAGCCGTTTAACGGACGACGATATTCAGCGGGCACAGGCGAATTTCGCCAAAATGGATTCGGTGGCTCAGCGGCGCATTACCACCTTGCACGGCGGGCGGCGCGACAAGCTGGAAATCGCGCCCAATCTCTGGGCCGGCATCGGGCTGATTCGCGGCGGCGCGGGAACGGCGCTGGTGGGCGATGCCGCAACCGTGGCGGAACGCTTGCAGGAATACGTGGACTTGGGCGTTGACCGTTTTGTGCTCTCGGGCTATCCGCATCTGGAAGAGTCCATCCGCTTTGCCGAATTGGTATTCCCGCTCTTGGGCAAGGCTTCCGTCAACCAGCCCGACCGCGTGCAGACGGGCGGCGCGTTTGATATTCGCGCCCAAGCGGCGTCGTGAATGCCCACCGCGCCGTTTATTTTGTGGAGCCTGAAACCCTCTCCCTCTGGGAGAGGGCGGCACAAAGTGCCGGGTGAGGGAGCGCAACGCCGGAATGAGCACAGATGTCATTCCCTTGCCCCGCTCCCCCAACCCCTCTCACAGAGGGAGAGGGGCGACGACGCCGCAAGGCGAAGCAACCCAGAAGGGCCGGAATCGCAGCAACATGGATTGCTTCGCTACGCTCGCGATGACGGGTGTTTAACGACGGATTGTTCTGCGATGGCCTGACGGCGGAAACGGTATCTACAACACACTCACCTCAACACTAAGGAAACTCCCATGAAACATCTCCTATATCGCCCCTTCCTTGCGGCACTGGCCGCTTTGCTCATTGGCGGCGTGGCCGCCTATTCCGCCTCCGTCACGGCACAAACTTCCGCGAAAGAATTTCGCGTGGGTTGGCAAAAAGGCTCCAATCTCGCCATCCTCAAAGCGCGGGGCAATCTTGAAGCGCGCTTGGAAAAAGCGGGCGTAAAAACACGCTGGGTTGAATTCACGGCAGGGCCGCAAATGCTGGAAGGGCTTAACGTGGGTTCCATTGACTTTGCCTGCGTGGGCGAAACCCCGCCTGTTTTTGCCCAAGCGGCCGGCGCGGATTTAGTTTATGTGGCCAATGAGCCGCCCGCGCCAAACGCGGAAAAAGTATTGGTGCAAAAAAATTCGCCTATCCAGAATTTCTCCCAGCTCAAAGGCAAACGCATTGTTTTGAATCGCGGCTCAAACGTGCATTACCTGCTTTTGAAATTGCTTGAACGCGAAAAGCTCCAATACGCGGATGTTCAGGTTGTTTATTTGCCCCCCGCCGATGCCCGCGCCGCTTTTGAAAACGGCTCGGTCGACGCTTGGGTTATCTGGGACCCTTTTGCCGAAGCCGCCATTGGGCAAATTGGGGCGCGGGTTATCGCGGAAGCCAAAGGGCTGGCGGAGAACTACAACTTTTATCTCTCTACTGCGGCTTTCGCCAAACAGCACCCGGAAGTGCTGAAATGGGCGGTTGAGGAAATCAAGATAACCGATGACTGGACAACCGCGCATTTCGACGAAGCGGCGGAAATTCTCGCGCCGCAAATCGGGCTTTCCCGCGCCATCACAAAAGAAGCCCTAACGCATTACGGCTACGGCGTGACGGCGGGTTTTCCCATTAGCGCAAAAGTCATCGCCAACCAGCAAGCCATCGCGGACGCTTTCTTTACCCTGAAACTCATCCCGAAAAA
>JAIRPB010000078.1 GCA_031257305.1 Azoarcus sp. | reverse complement strand
AGTAGATACGCTTTCGCAGACTTTCCGCGTGGTTTCTTTTGGCAAAGACGCAGGATGCCCGGTTTGCGGGGGAAAATAAAACGCCCCCTTTGCACCAATACTCGCAATCTTTCGCGCCGTTTTCAGGCGGACGGTTTCACCGCCAATCCAAAAGATTAGGCAAAGCAGGGATTGCTTCGCCCGTAATAACGACAGAGTGTTTTACTGCATACCAGATTATTGCAAAGCAGCACGTAGGGGCGGGTTTCAAACCCGCCCACACCGTGGCCAATCCGAAACGGGTATCGGTTTGCCGGAACGAGGGCGGGTTTGAAACCCGCCCCTACAAGAGAGCCGTGGAATAGTCTCCATCCTGCCTAACCCAAATCCCCTCCGTCATTGCGAGAAGCGAACCGACGAAGCAATCTAGGATAACCGGAATAGCAGCATATGGATTGCTTCGCTACGCTCGCAATGACGGACGTTCTGTGATGGCTTGACGGCAAAGACAGTATCTACAACATTCTGGGGCATTCCCGGAAACACCGTTCAATGCAAGAACCGTTAATGAACGCGAATAAACGCTAATTTATCGGGCAGTTTTTGGGGTTTATTCGCGTGAATTAGCGTCCATTTGCGCTTTTCCGGCGGGCGGAGGAAGCGGAACCGCCCCCTCTCCCGCCCCTGCGGGGCACCCTCTCCCACAAGGGGAGAGGGCAAAAACAGCACCGAGTACCCCTCTCCCCTTGTGGAAGAGGGGTTAGGGGAGAGGGGGCGGGAGCTAGATTCTGCGACTACGCTTCGCTACGCGCAGAATGACGGGAGGTTTATGCGGGCATTGCAAGCAACGCTCGCGCAAAACCCAAAAAAACAACCCCGCCCTGTTGGGGCAAGCATCCCAACGCTTGAGGGTAAGGCAAGCATCCTGCTTGCTATCCACGCACAAATGGCAAGCAGGATGCTTGCCTTACATTCCAGACACCGTCTCTAAAAAATTTGATTTTCGTTATTCTGCTTACAGTATATCGGCGTATATTGCGTGACTTGTCGATTTTGTCCTTGCAAGGAGCGTAGCCGTGAAAACACCATCTAGCAAAAAACATCGTTCAACATTGCCGTATATTGTGGCTTGTATCTTTGCCGGGACGCTGGCGATGCACGTTCCTGCTGAAGCCGCCCCAAAAAAGAGCGTGGCGGCGAAGTCTAGCAAGCGTACCGTCAAGCCCCAAAAACGGGCTGTTAGGGCAAAGAAAGCGGCTAAACCTACGGCGGAAAGCTATACAACGGAACTCAACTTGCGTTCGGCGCAAAACGTTGGGAACCCGGCTCCGGTAGCCGAACCCGAACCACAGCCCGCCGCGCCCGTGGCGCAAAGCATTACCGCCGAAACCCCGCAGAAGATGGAAGAACGCGGGACTCCCGAAACGGCCGCCGTTAAGGATGTTCCTGACGTGCCGCCCGCCCCGCAGACAAAATCCGCCAGCAACGTTTTTACGCTTGGGCAAATCACGGTGATTGGCAAGTCGGTAAACGATATTTCACCGCTAGGAGCCGATAAGCTCGATAGCGAGCAATTGCGGGATTTTGACCGTGCCGGGTTATCGGAAGCACTCAACATCATGCCCGGGGTCGCGGTCACGCCGGGGTCAGGTGCGCGCAACGAACCCACGTTGAGTGTGCGCGGGTTTTCTGGGAGCCGGGTTCCGCTAATGATGGACGGTATCCGGTTATATCTGCCTTACGACAACGCTATTGACTTTAACCGCTTCCTCACGCCCGACCTTGCGGAAATCCAAGTCTCTAAAGGTTATGTTTCCGTTATCAATGGGCCTGACGGCATGGGCGGCGCTATTAACCTTGTCACCCGCAAACCAGTAAAACGCTTTGAGGGGGAAGTAAGCGGGAGCGCCTATTTTTCCAATGATGGCCGCTATAACGGCAATATGCTTTATACCCACCTCGGCACACGGCAGGATAAGTTCTATTTCCAAGCGAGTGCCGAGCGGCGCGATAACCGGGGCTATTACGTGTCTGACGATTTCAAGTCCACCCAGTATCTAGGCAGCGGCGACAGATTTCCCCACACCAGCAGCAAAGACTGGCGCCTCAATATGAAAGTGGGTTTTACGCCAAACAACACCGATGAGTATTCGCTGAACTTCATCAAACAGCGGGGCGAAAAACATGCGCTTTATTCGGGAATCAGCGCCGACCCTAATACAACGGGGCGCACGGTGTGGGACTGGCCGGTGTGGGATGTGTGGAGTTTGTATTGGCTCTCGAACACGAAACTCGGTGAAAAGAGTTACATCAAATCCCGCGCTTATTACAGCAAGTTTGAAAACCATCTTATTTCAACTTGTTCAGTGAATTGCGGACAGTTGTTGGGGAACCAAAACTGGACGAGCTATTACGACGACAACGCCTATGGCGCCAGCGTTGAACTTGGTACGGACCTCATTCCCAAAAATACGCTAAAAGGCGCGCTGTACTGGCGGCGCGACAACCACACCGAGCAGAACAAATATCCTGCTTTTACGGGCGCGGCGGACGAACCTAAGCAGGACACAGAAGAGGACATCGTATCGTTGGCGGTGGAGGACACATGGCACGTGATACCCACGGTTGACCTTGTGGTAGGCGTATCCCGCGATGCCCGTTTCACCCATAAGTCCGAAGAATGCAGTTCTAACGCGTCTCAAGCCAACCCGGGCGCACCCTGCACTGCCTTCAAACAAAACGTTGCCGACGCTTGGGCTACAAACTGGCAGATTGCTGGCATTTGGCATTACCGCCCAACGGGAACAGTGAATTTAGGCTATTCAAACCGCACCCGTTTCCCAACGATGAAAGAGCGTTTTTCTTCGCGCAACCCGCTCGGTACTGGCACGGGGATGCTCTCCAATGCCAATCTGCAACCGGAACGCGCCCACAACATCGAATTGAGCCTACGTGACCAAATCGTGCGGGGGCTAACGGGAAGCGTGGCGGTTTTCCGTAACAAGGTCGATGACGCCATTGGGACTTTCTACTATCTATCCGGCCCCCTGACAGGAAACCGGGAGAGCCGTAACGTTGGCGAAGCCATTTATAAAGGGGTTGAACTCGGCTTAACGGCTACGCCGTTCCAGTCATTGGAAGTCGGTGCGAGCTACACCTACCTTGATACCAAGGTAAAAATGCCAGACAACTTCAACAACAACCAAGACTCCCGCTTGAGCGCCGCGCCCAGAAACAAGAGCTTTTTCTACGCCAGATGGCAGCCGCTACCCAAACTCACCCTCATCCCTTCGTTTGAAGTGGCTGATAAACGCTCAACCGGCGCGGGCGCGTATGAACTGCTGAACCTGCGGATTGCTTACCAGATTCTCAAAAATTGGGAAGTTTCGCTCACCGGGCGCAACCTGCTGGACCGGAATTATGAATACAGCACCGGCTTCCCGCAGGAAGGCCGTAACTACGTTCTCTCCACGCGCATCCAATTCTAAGGAGCCACATCATGCCAGACGAATTTAGCACTCCCCCGCGCATTGTCCGCCGCCGTCTCGTTGCGGGTTTGCTGCTGGCAGGAGCCGTGTGTTTTGCGATGCCTGCCGCGTTATCTGCCCCCAAAAAGGCAAAGCCTGCCGCCGCTTCAGAAAACATCCAAAAAGTGGTCGTGCTCACGAGTTACCCAGAGGAACTCTCCACGCGCTTCCAAAAAGCCTTTGAAACCGCCCATCCGGGAACCCGCGTAGAAATTCTCTGGCGGCATTCCGCTGACGCGCTGGCTTACTTGCGGCGGGGCGGTATCTCGGACATCGACGTTTACTGGACGCCCGCGCCGCGCAATTTCGCGGTGCTCAAGGCAGAAGGCAAACTAGCCAAACTTCCCGCTGAAACGCGGATAATCCCGCTGGCAGAATCCTCCGCATCCTCTATTTCCGACCCGGACGGCTATTACGCGGCTTTTGAGCTGGCAGGTTACGGCATTGCTTACCATCCTGATGCCGTTAAAAACCTCGGCCTGCCGCCGCCCAAAGACTGGAGCGACCTTGGGCATCCCGCCTACCGGGGCAAAGTACAGATGCCCATTCCCGGACGGGTGGGGTTTGCGCCCGTGATGGCGGAGGCCGTCCTGCAAGGCAACGGATGGGACAAAAGCTGGGCTGATTTTGCCGCCATCGTTGCCAATATGCGTATCGACCGGGGCGACAGCACCAACGAAACAGATGATGTTTCCAGCGGCCGCGTGGCCGCACGGATGACTATCGACTTCTTCACGCTGCCCTCGCGCCGCAACGCCACGCCGGGAGTGGGAGAATTCGCGTTCGTCTACCCGCCCAAAACCGCTTTTAACCCTTCGCACGTCGCCATTTCAGCCAAAGCGCCCCATCCCAAGATGGCGCGCGATTTTGTGGATTTCGTGCTCTCCAAACCCGCGCAGGAACTGCTGTTGGAGCACGACGTAAAACGTCTGCCCGCCCGCAAGGATGTGTATGACGGCCATCCCGAACTTAAAGTACGCCCCTTTGTTGACGGAAATCTCGCCTACGACGACAAACTCCGGCGTGACAGGCAAGGGCTGGTCGCCGCGATTTTCGACATTGCGCTCATCCGCCCGCACGCGCAGTCCGTCCCGCTCTGGGATGCGCTAGAAAACGCTAAAAAAGAGAAACGCGGCAACGAAGCGCGCCTAAAAGAAATTCAGGCACTGCTCACAGCTATTCCCGTGTCCGAAACCGAACAGCGCGACGAAAAACTGCGCCGCCTTTTCGACTTTCCCGACCTCAAACCCGGCGAGCCGGAACCCGCCATTTCGGCAGAGCGGCAAGCAGTTGAAGCGCGATGGAAAGCTGAAGTTGAAGGGCGTCTGAATAAAGCCCGTCAGTTACTGCAAGCACTATGACATGAAACCACAGACTCCCCTCTCCCCTCGTGGGAGAGGGGAGAGGGGGCGGCGCGAAGCGCCAAAGCAAACCGCCGCACGGTGTTTTCTCCGTAGAAAGCGCACGACGATACCCGCCCCCTCCCAATGCGTTACGCCGCCCTTCCCCGCGAGGGGAAAGGGATGTTGTTTGGTGATTGATTCAGAAATGGAGCTAAAAAATGCGTCCCGTCCTCTGTCTGCTTTGCCTCCCCTTTATCCCTCTCACCGTTGCCGCACAAACGCCGCCAGCGGCCAATGCGGATTATTCAATTAACATCTCCCCCGGCACTGAACGCGAAGCCTTCCAGCATATTCCGTGGAAAGAAATACCTGCGGATTTACGGGACAAAATCCGTTCTGGACGCTCGCTCACGCGCCAGACTTGGGTTATCTCGCCCTCGCTAGAGCCTCGCGTCGCGGGGCTAGGCCCCACTTACAACCGCCCCTCCTGTTTATCCTGCCATCCCGCTAACGGCCGCGGCGAAGCGCCCGCCAGCGTGTCGGAGCCGATGCGCGGCATGTTGGTCAGGCTTTCTATTCCGGGCAAAGATGCGCACGGCGGACCGAATCCCGAACCGCGTTACGGCGACCAGCTCAACGAACTGGGCATTCCCGGCGTTCCCGGCGAAGGCGAAGCCTTCTTAGAATGGCAAACCCGCACAGAACGCCTCGCGGACGGACAGCAGGTGGAACTGCGCTGGCCCAAAATCGCTTTCCGCCATTTAGGTTATGGCCCCCTGCACACCCAAGTCATGACCTCCGTGCGCATCGCCCCGCCTATTTTCGGGCTAGGGCTACTCGAAGCCGTGCCCGAAGCAGACATTCTGGCAATTGCAAAAGCGCAAAAAGCAGAAGGCAAAGGCGTTGCCGGCCAGCCCAACCGGGTTTGGGACGCAGGATTAAAGCGCGAAGTGCTAGGACGTTTTGGCTGGAAAGCCAACCAACCGAGTACGCGCCAGCAAATTGCCGGGGCACTGGCCGGCGATATGGGCGTCACCAGCGACATCATGCCCGCGCCCAACTGCCCGCCCGCGCAAAAAGCCTGTGCCGAAAAATCAAAAGCCAACGAGAAACACCCAGAAATCTCCACAGCCGATTTAGATGACATGGCGCTATACCACTTCGCGCTGGCCGTTCCCGCGCCCCGCCAGCAAAACAACGCAAAAGTGCTTGCAGGCAAAGCACTATTCCAGTCCGCCGGATGCGCCTCCTGCCACCGCCCCGAACTAAAAACGGCCGCATTCCCCGCGCTCCCCACGCTGGCAAACCGAACCCTCCGCCCCTACACCGATTTGCTTCTGCACGACATGGGAGCGGGATTAGCCGACG
>JAIRPB010000067.1 GCA_031257305.1 Azoarcus sp. | reverse complement strand
GATTTTCAGCGGGCCATCGAAGCGGCTATTGCCGACGGGCAGCTTGACGGGACGGTTAAGTTTTACCTGAAAGGCCAGCATGTCCGTGGGAAGGTTGCGAGGACTTTTCCAGAGGCTGTATCCAGCAAAAAGACGAACGCGGCTAACAAAACAGACGAGGCTGCGTGTGAGTGGGCGTTGCGCTCCGCGCTGATTTCTTTCCAAGATAACGCGAAAAAACACGGGGCGAATGCCGTGGTTGACTTGGAGAGTTTCTATAACAAGAAAACAAACCCGGATAGCTCAAAATATGAATGCCATGCCGGGACCTTTATGGCGGGCGTAGCTATCAGAGGACGTGCGGCGATAGTCCAGTGAGCTTGTCTGCCATGTTTGGATTGAGCCTGCGGAATTGGAATGCGTGGATGCCGGGGCGTGAGACGGCGGAGGCATGGCGGCAGTGGGCTTCTAACGGGGAGCCTGCTGCCGATGCGCTGCTTTCTGCCGGAGAGGCGCTTGTTCCGCCGCCGCTGAAGGAAATTCCGCCGCTTTTGCGCCGCCGTGCTGATTTAATGGGACGTGCGGCCCTGCATGTGCTCTCTCGCCCCGAAATGCCTTATAAGGGGCAATCTATTGTGCTGTGTAGCCGCCTTGGGGAGTTCAGCCGCTCATATGTGTTGCAGGAAGAATTGGCGCGGGAGGGAATGGTTTCGCCGCAGCAGTTCAGCATGTCTGTGCATAACGCTACGGGCGGACTGTTCATGATGGCGCAAAAGGCGCATGCGCCGCTTACGGCATTGTCGGCGGGGGAGGGCGGTGCATTGGCTGGTTTGCAGGAGGCGGCGGCTCAGCTTGCGGAAGGTTGCCCTGCCGTGTGGCTGGTGTATTGCGAAGAGCCTTTGATTCCAGAGTACCGTTCTTTAGCAGCAAAGCCGGATGAGCAGGCTGATTATTTTGCGTTCTTGCTCGAACTGGTTCCTGGCGATGAGTATCGCTTGGTTTCCGGGGAAGGCGCGGGTACGCAGGGGCGTACCGCTTCTGCGCTGGAGTTGCTGGCGTTTTTCCTGCGGCCTGCCGAGGCCGGGATTTCTCTTTCCTCGTGCGGCGGCTGGATGTTGCGCCGTCAGCCCGGGGCGGGAGATAACGATGCTTAATGGGCTGGGGAGGCTATGGCGCATTGCCGCGACCGGTTTTTGTTTTGTGGTATTTGGTTTTCTTGGCCTGTTGGTGCTGTGCGTGTTTTTTCCGATATGCAGTCTTTTTTACAGGGATACCCGCAAGAAACAGTCGGTGATACGCAGCATCATGCACTATTCGATGGCCGGGTTTTCGCGGCTGATGGTGCTGTGCGGCTGCTTTAGCCTAGAGGTGCGCAACCGGGAAAAACTGAACCGTAACGGGTTGCTTATCGTAGCGAACCATCCTTCCCTGATTGATGTTGTGCTGTTGATTGGGCTGGTGCGCCGGATGAACTGCGTGGTTAAGGCAAGCCTGAAAACCAACCTTTTTACGCGGGGACCGGTGAAAGCGGGCGGGTTTATTGTGAACTCTGACGGGCCAGGGCTTATCAACGATGGGATTGCTTCTGTGCGGGCGGGCGACCATCTCATTATTTTTCCAGAAGGCACACGCAGTTTGCGCCATGACGGTGAATTGAGCACGATGAAACGGGGCGCCGCCAATATTGCCTTGCGCGGCGGGATTGACCTGACCCCGGTGTTAATTACGACGACTGAATCTATGCTGGGCAAAGGGCAAAGCTGGTATCAGGTTCCCCGGCGACGGCCGCATTTTGTGCTGACCGTGATGGACGATATTCCCGTTTCGCGTTACTTGGGCGACGCCTTTAGTGAAAGAGAGGGGGATGGCGCGAGCGGAACGGCGGGCTTTTTTAATCTCAAGGCGCGTGCGCTGACACAAGATTTAGGTACTTTTTTCGTTGATGGGATTAGATGCGCGCAGGCATCGAAAATTTGACGGGTTGCAGGAGTCCCGGTAAAGTGCGCGTTTCTCGGGGTGTAGCGCAGTCCGGTAGCGCGCTTGCTTTGGGAGCAAGATGTCGGGGGTTCGAATCCCTCCACCCCGACCAGCTCGCCCCGGTTGTCTGCGGAAACTGTCTGTCCGTAGCTCAACTGGATAGAGCACCGGCCTTCTAAGCCGGGGGTTGCAGGTTCGATTCCTGCCGGGCAGGCCACAAAAATTTGGGTGATAGGCGGGTTTGGGTTGTTTTTTGTATACTCGCGGCCTTACGGCGGCGGCATTAGCTCAGTTGGTAGAGCACTGGATTGTGGCTCCAGTTGTCACCGGTTCGATTCCGGTATGTCGCCCCAAATTAAACAAGGCTTAATCGTTTTTCTAAGCCTTTCCCCTTTACGGCGTGGCCATTTCGTAAGATTTGGATGTTGTTTTGATATGCCGTAGCGTTGCGCGGTTTTTTATTGAATACCATGAAATCCGTTGTCATTCTTATTTCCGGGCGGGGCAGCAATATGGAAGCCATTGTCCGGGCTAGGATTTCCGGTATGCGCATTGCTGCTGTCATCAGCAACCGGGATGATGCCGCTGGGCTTGCGTTTGCGGCGGCACAGGGCATCAAGACAGCGGTTATACCGCATAAAGGTTACGCAAACCGCGCCCAGTTTGATGTTGCGTTGCGGGATGCCATTGATACCCACGCGCCTGACTTGGTTGTGCTGGCCGGGTTTATGCGGGTGTTGGGCGATGATTTTGTGCGCCACTACGCGGGACGCCTCCTCAATATCCACCCTTCGCTGTTGCCGGCTTTTCCGGGCCTGCATACGCATCGCCGCGCGCTTGAAGCCGGGGTAAAGTTGCACGGCGCAACGGTTCATTTTGTGACGGCCGAGCTGGACGGCGGGCCGATTGTGATTCAAGCCGCCGTGCCTGTTTTGCCGGATGATGACGAAGATTGTCTTGCCCGCCGTGTGCTGGCTGAAGAACACCGTATTTACCCGCAAGCCGTGCGTTGGTTTGTTGAAGGAAGGCTTGCTCTGGATGAAAACGGGCGGGTTGAGGTGAAGGGGGCGGGGTCCGCTACCTTTGCCTTGCATTTACCGCCGCTTGATATGGAGTGATTTCATGGGGTTGCCTAAAACATCGTTTTTTGTGTGGGTGACGTGCGTTGTTCTGGCGCTAGGCGTGTTTCCTGAAACCGCCCGTGCGGCGGGGGGAAAAGGCATTCTAGGCTGGCCGCAGAGCGGAGAAGTGGAGTACCGGGCGTTTGCCTCCAATCTCAAAATCAAAATTAAAGGCCAGGGAAATCTGCTTGGCAGCTTAGGCAATTTGTCGAATTTATCTAATCTTCCCGTGGGCAAGGCTCGGTATTCATGGACGCATGACCGTGAGCAATACCAGATGCGTTTTGCGCTGGAGACGGCGGGCGATTTGGCGTTGCTGTACAGGCTAGGTTATGAGCAGCAAAGCCAAGGGACTTTCGATAGCAAGGGGCTTCGCCCACAGCGGTTTGATGTAACGCAGCAGGGTAAAACGCCTGATTCCGCGCTGTTCGACTGGGATGGGGATGCCGGCGCACGGGTGAGCATCCGCCGTGGCGACATTGAGCGGCATAACATCGAACTGATGCCCGGCGACCAAGATATGCTTAGTGTCTGGCGGCAAGTGAGCCTTATAGATAAGCCGACGGAAAACATGCTTGTTGTCGGCAATAAAAATGCTCACCGTGTCAGGATTAAGAGCTTGGGCAATGCCACGCTCCAGCTTCCGGCCGGACGTTTTGCAACCCGGCATTTCAGCGCCGTCGCGGAGCAAGGGGCTTATACGATTGAGCTTTGGCTGGCGCAAGAGCGCGGAATGGTGCCTGTGCGGGCCATTTTGACGGGACCCGGCGCTGAAACTTATACCCTTGAAGCGACGGCTGTCCGCGTGCCAAATTAAAATGAAAAGAACAACGGGATATGCGGATGCGGAGTCTGATGGGCAGCTTTTGACGTTAGCCACGCAAGCATTGGGCAACGTGCTTGTTTTTGAGTATCCGGCGGATGCCGTTCTCTCAAGATTTTTCCGGGAACATCATGTTCTGGGTCGCCGCGACCGTAGTTTTGTGGCTGAGTGGGTGTATGGCGCTCTGCGGCGTCTGCGCTGGCTACATCGTTTATGCGGGGCAGGGGCGATGCCGCGCCAGTTGCTGCTGGCTTGGCTGGCGCGGGGCGAAGGATGGCCGATGCGCCAGTTCGAGGGGCTGGTGTCAGATGAGGAATATCAATGGGTTAAGGCGCTGAAAGCGGTTGAACTTGCCGAGGGGAGTTTGGCTGAACGGGCCGATTTTCCTGACTGGCTGTGTGAGCGTCTGCTGGCTACGTATGATAAAGATGCGCTGCTGCGCCTTGCGCAAAGCCTTAACCAGCCCGCGCCGCTGGATATTCGGGTTAATCTTCTTAAAACAAACCGTGATGCGGCGCTTGGCCGTTTGCGGAAAGACAAAATAGATGCCGCGCCGTGCCCGTTGTCGCCGCACGGCATTCGCATTGTGGGCAAACCGACGCTTCAGAAGTACGCGCTTTTCTTGGACGGCAGCATTGAAGTGCAAGACGAAGGGAGCCAGCTTCTCGGTTTTCTGATGCAGCCGAAACCGGGAGAGTTTGTTGTCGATTTCTGCGCCGGGGCAGGCGGTAAAACGTTGCAACTGGGGGCGATGATGCGTTCAAAAGGGCGTATCTATGCGCTCGATATTGCCCAGAAGCGTCTTGCGCGCTTGCGTCCGCGTGTGGCGCGCGCCGGGTTGAGCAACGTGCATCCCATCTTGATTGAGCATGAGCGCGATGCGCGTCTCAAGCGTCTTGCGGGCAAAGCGGACCGCGTATTGGTTGACGCGCCTTGTAGCGGGTTAGGAACGTTGAGGCGCAACCCTGACCTCAAATGGCGCCAGGCTCCTGATGCCATTGATGAAATGGTGACGCGCCAGAAGGCGATTCTTGAAGCTGCCGCAAAATTGGTCCGTCCCGGGGGGCGTTTGGTGTATGCGACCTGTAGCTTGCTTGCCGAAGAAAATGACGCTGTAGTGGATGCTTTTTTGGCCTCGCACCCGGAATTTAGCCCGCTTTCCGCGCAAGATATTCTTGAGCGGCAGGGCATTGCGGCCGCTACAGACGAACGTTTACGGTTATCTCCGGTCGTACATGGGACGGATGGTTTTTTTGCGGCGGTGCTGGCACGTCTGGCGTAAGAAAAAGGCGGCGATTGTTTTAGAAAAGGTAAATTTCGGTTTTTCCTATATTGTCGTAACGTTAATTAGAGTAAACTGGTAAAAATTGACACTTTTGGTTTTGCGTATTGTGGAAATCCACAATATCCAGCTATATAATAGCTTCGCCCCATGGCAATCAGATGCGTCAATTAAATTGTTCGCGGATTGCCTTTCACCAAAGGAGAGGAATGGCCATGTCAAGCGATCCATGTTATTTGTTTGGTTTGCGTCTAAGTGAAGTCAGAAAGAGCAAAGGTTGGTCCCAAGAGCGCCTCGCCACAGAAAGTGGCCTTGCGCGGAGTTATGTAGGCGGGGTTGAACGTGGGCAGCGCAATATTGCGTTACGCAACATCTTCAAACTTGCCGGCGCGTTAGGTATGTCTCCGGGAGGGTTGATGGAACTGCCCGAGTCTGCCGGCGGAGTTAGAAAGTACGGATAACACCCCCCGCCCGCCCGGCTACGCACTTACGCGCATTGGCGCGGTTAACGTTGTGCTGCTGTAGCCGGGCGGGTTTTTATTTTGGCTGTGTTTGCAGAAGAGGGCGCGGAAACTTAGCGCCCACTGCGAGTGGCGTCAGCCCAGCAGTTTGGGGTTTCAAATAGCCTGACACGTTCAAGGCGTAAGACGTTGCCCCAAACATCCCTATAAGCCGCATCAAGGATGTTGAAAGCCTCTGCGGCGAGGTTTTCGGCTGTAGGGACTGCGTCGAGAATCACGGTTTTGTGGTCAGGCAGGGATGCGAGAAAATCTACAACCCGGGCGTCTTGACGCCAGACGATAAAAGCATGGTCCCATAGGCTGAGAACTTTTTCCCAGGCGATGCGTTTTATCTCGCCGAAATCCAACACCATGCCGTTAGCAGCATCCTCTGGCGCAGAGATGATTTCGCCCTCAAGGCTTATCTCTATGGCATAGCGGTGGCCATGCAAATGCCTACATTGGCCGATGTGGTTAGGAATGCGGTGGCCTGC
This sequence comes from Azoarcus sp., assembly GCA_031257305.1. Lineage (GTDB taxonomy): Bacteria > Pseudomonadota > Gammaproteobacteria > Burkholderiales > Rhodocyclaceae > WRNU01. The sequence goes on along the minus strand of JAIRPB010000067.1, from coordinate 18,332 downwards.
GTCGAATTCGAGACGGCGGGTAATGCGCATGATATTGGTTTATCTTTTGCAAAATGCCTATTATAACACCGCTCTCGCGTTACCCGTGTATGCGGAGTATCATTATCACTTTGCCCGGAATAGTTCCAAGGGTTGCTGCCGTTACGGCATACGATTTGGAAAGGAGAACCTAATATGCCCTACATGCCCTGGTCCGATGAGTTTGTGTTGGGCATTGAATCTATAGATAAACAGCACCGTTGGCTGGTTGATACAACCAACCGCCTTCATGACGAGCTCGAATCTAATAGGCTTGACCCGGCAGAGATTAAGGAAATTCTTGAGGGGTTGGTGGATTACACCGTTAATCACTTTATTGCCGAAGAAGACCTATTTAATCGTTATGGTTATCCCGCTGAAAATGCCCACCGGATGCGCCATGATGAATTCGCACGGCATGCGCTTGAATTGTTGCTTAAATTTGAAAAGGGCGCGTCGGTTTCCGAAGACGTATTGGAATTTCTGCAATCATGGCTGGTTGACCATATTCTTAAAGAGGATAAGGCATACGTGCCTTTCCTAAAAGAAAAAGGCATTAAATAAAGCCATGTCATTTATAGATTCTCTGTGCTGTTTATTCAAACGTAAAACCCCCACGCTTTCGCCGCCGCCTACAGGTTTTGGTATGCGCGAGCGGTTTGTGCAGTGCATGGGCCGGCAAGATTTATACCGCATCGCCTATACCGAGTGGGGCGACCCGGATAATCCCAAAGTTGTTGTTTGTGCCCACGGCCTAACGCGCAACGGGCGGGATTTTGACATACTCGCCCGGGCGCTTTCCGACGAATTCCGGGTTGTCTGCCCCGACATTGTGGGGCGTGGGCGTAGCGATTGGATTGAATCGAAGTCCGATTATTCATTCTCTACCTATGTGTCTGACATGGTGACGCTTATCGCTAGGACGGGCGCGGAGCAGGTCGACTGGGTGGGCACGTCGATGGGCGGAATTATCGGCATGATGCTGGCTGGGTACGCAAATACGCCGATACGCCGGATGGTTCTTAACGATGTAGGGCCGCTGATTACAGCCGAGGCCCTGCGCCGTATCGCTAAATACATTGGCAAAGACATCTCGTTTCCCAGCCTAGAAGCCGCAGAAGAGTACATGCGCCAGATTGGCTCGGCTTTTGGCCCGCTCACCGACGAGCAATGGCAGCATCTCACCACCCACAGTATGCGCGAAACAGAAAAGGGCCTCGTCTTTGCTTACGACCCTCGTTTGGGTGACGTTTTCCACCAGCTTCCCATTGTGTTTGATGTGGGAGTCTGGAGCGACTATGAAAAAGTCCGTTGCCCGGTGCTGGCCATCCGTGGGGCAGAATCTGATTTGCTCAAGCGTGAAACTTGGCTGGAAATGGCTAAACGCGGCCCCAAAGCAAAACTCATCGAATTTCAGGAAATTGGCCACGCGCCCATGTTGATGGCGGATGACCAAATTGCGGCGATTCGGGCTTTTTTGCAGGCTCCCCCCGAAGAAAAACCCGGGGACGAAGCCTCCGCCTAAACATCATGGCGTTAGAGGCGGATTTTGAACCGGGCTATTCGGCTTATCCGCCGCCCGCCCAAGACAACGCCCCTGATGCGGCTCCCGCGCTGGTTTTCCCGTTTTCTGGGCAACGTTTGCTGGTTGGCTTAAATAAAGAATTGCCGCGCCCGGAAGATTTACAGCCATTGGGCCACCCGCTACGGGCAATCTGTTTCGGGACTTTGTCTGGGCGCAAGTGTGTGCTCAGCGTCTGGCCGCCTGAGCAACTTCTTCCGGCAGGTCTGGAAACCAGCGATTTCCGTGTGCTTTGGGACTATCACTGGCCGCCGGGACGGCTGAAAAGCCTTGTCCGTGCCAAACAGCTTGCTGTCTGGCTACTGCATCACCAGCATTGCGGCGTCTGCGGGCAGGGCATGATGCCCAGCCCAAACGAAATTGCCTGCCTCTGCCCGGCGTGCGGCCATAAAGCGTATCCGCACATTTCTCCCGTTGCCATTGGGCTGGTAGTTAAAGGTAGCGAGATTTTATTGGCGCGTTCGCCGCATTTCGCCCCCGGCATGTACAGCGCACTGGCCGGGTTTGTTGAAGCGGGCGAATCTGCCGAGGAATGTCTTTGCCGGGAAATACGGGAAGAGGCGGGCATTGAAATACAAAACATCCGCTATTTCGGTAGCCAGTCTTGGCCTTACCCGCATTCGCTGATGATAGGGTTTATTGCCGATTACCTTTCCGGCGAACTCACCCCGCAAAAAAACGAAATTGAGGACCTCGGCTGGTTTAGCCCTGACAGTCTACCCGTGTTGCCCCATCCTGCCTCGCTTGCGCGGAAGATGATTGGGCATGTCTTGGGGCTTCTGTAAAAACCTAAACGCTGCCCAGGTAATCTAACCGTCATCCTGCGGCTTCGCTTCGCTACGCGCAGAATGACGGAATGAGGGGAGGGCGGCAGGGGCGGATAGTTTTATGCCATCCCATTATGCCGGAGCAACGCGTCAACCGTGGGCGCACGTCCCCGGAAAGCAATAAAGGAGTCAAGCGCGGGGCGGCTGCTGCCGACGGCTAGGATTTCTTGCCAGAAACGCTCGCCTGTGGCGCGGTCAAGCAGACTGTTGCGGGGCGTCATTTTTCCGGCGGTTTCCTCAAAGGCTGCGAAAGCGTCGGCAGAGAGGACTTCAGCCCATTTGTAGCTGTAATAGCCCGCCGCGTAACCGCCCGCGAAAATGTGCGAGAAACTGTGCGGGAAGCGGTGCCAGTCTGGGGGGAAGAGGACCGCGACTTCTCGCCGCACATCATCGAGCAACGCCAGCACTTGTTTGATAGGCACATCGGTGTCTGCGTGGGTTATGCCGTGGTGCAAAAGCATGTCGAATAAAGAAAATTCAATCTGGCGCACCATCTGCATACCGCTTTGAAAATTACGGGCGGCAATCATTTTGTCATAGAGCGGGCGCGGTAAAGATTTGCCCGTGTCGACGTGCGCGGTCATCATTGAGAGAACATCCCACTCCCAGCAGAAATTTTCCATAAACTGGCTAGGTAATTCGACGGCATCCCATTCCACCCCGTTAATGCCAGAGACGGCCAACTCATCGGCGCGGGTTAGCAGATGGTGCAAACCGTGGCCGGTTTCGTGAAAAAGAGTTAGAACATCGTCATGGGTGAAGGTGGCCGGCTTGCCTTGGGTTGGGCCGGGGAAGTTGCAGACGAGATAGGCTACGGGCGTTGTGATGCCGTTGATATGTTTGCTGCGGCTCCGGGCAGAATCCATCCAAGCCCCGCCGCGTTTGGTGTCGCGGGCGTAGAGGTCAAGGTAGAACTGCCCGATGAGTTCACCGTTTTTCTCGATGCGGAAAAAGCGGACATCTTCATGCCAGCGGGGCGCTTCAGAGGCGGTAATCTCAACGCCATAAAGCTGGCGTATGACGCTAAACAGCCCGTCGAGTACGCGGTGTTCGGGGAAATATTGTTTAACTTCATTATCTGAATAGGCGTAACGGGCTTCGCGTAGTTTCTCGGATGCCCACGCAATATCCCACGGTTCCAGCGTATCAAGGCCAAGCGATTCTTGGGCGAAGGTTTTGAGTTCTGCGAGGTCGCGTTCAGCATAAGGTTTGGCTTTTGCCGCGAGTTCGCGCAAAAAGCCGAGCACTTGCGCGGGGGAATCCGCCATTTTCGGGACAAGCGAAATTTCGGCATAGTCGCGGTAGCCCAGAACCCGTGCTTCTTCCGCCCGCAGGGCGAGGATGCGGCCGATGAGTGGGCCGTTGTCCCATTTCTCTTGGCCGTTATCATTCCAAGTGAATTCCGAGGCGCGTGTGGCGTTAGCGCGATACATCCGCTCGCGCAGGGCACGGTTTTCGGCATACTGCATTACGGGTAGCCAAGAAGGGTGATGCAGTGTGAATTTCCAGCCAAGTTTGCCGTCTTTTTCGGCGGCGGCACGGGCGCTATGGCACACGTCGGAAGGGATGCCCGCAAGCTGGCTTTCATCGGTGAGCCATTCAGCGTGCGCGTTGGTTGAATCAAGCACGTTTTCAGAAAACTTTGCCGCCAGCATAGAAAGTTCTTCTTGAATCGCTTTGAAACGCGGCTTGGCTTCTTCGGGCAGTTCCGCGCCCGAAAGGCGGAAATCACGGATTTCACGGTCGATGATGCGGCGGCGGACGGGAGCGAGCGCCGCGTAGCCGGGACTTGCGGCAAGCGCCTTATATTGGTTGAAAAGAGCCAAGTTCTGGCCCAGTTCGGCGTAAAAACCGGCCACTTCCGGCAGCATGGCGTTGTAGGCATCGCGCCAAGGGGGTATGTCCAGCACACCGTGCAGGTGGCCAACGATGCCCCAAGCACAGCCTAAACGTTCACTCATCTCATTCATCGGGACAATGAAACTCTCCCAAGTCGGCGGTAGAGTGCTTGCCGTGAGCCGTTTAATAAGCGCGCCGAATTCATCCAATAGGGAGCGGATAGCGGGGGCAACGTGTTCGGGGCGGATGTCGCCAAACCGGGGCAGGGCGGAGAAATCGAGTAAAGGGTTGCTCATCATGTTGGGGCGTTGAAAGTGGGAAGGCGGGAATTTAGAGCATTTTGGGAAGCGGGTGGGTACAAATTTGCGGCGTATTGAGCTAGTGCCCCTGGCGTTAGGAATGGGGATGTTTTTATGGGAGGCGGGCGAAGGCCGCTTTAATAAAAAAACTACCGCGCCCCAAGCAATTTGCTTAGGGCGCGGCGTGGTTGATGCTGCGTTACGGCGGGCCGTATTTTTTACTTCGTATCGGAACGTCCCGAAGGCTCGTCTTTCTTCTTCTCGTTGCCCGCGATGAAGGGACTCCACGGTTGTGCCTTGATGGGGCCGGATGTTTTCCAGACAACATCAAATTGGCCGTCAGGGCGGATTTCACCAACAAACACGGGCTTGTGCAGGTGGTGGTTTTTTTCGTCCATCTTGACTGTGAAGCCGCTCGGCGCGGTGAAACTTTGCCCGGACATGGCAGCAATGACTTTGTCGGTTTGCGTGGAGCCGGCTTTGGCGGCGGCCTGTGCCCACATGTGGATGCCGATGTAGGTAGCTTCCATCGGGTCGTTAGTTAAGGGTTTGGAAGCGCCAGGAAGTTTCTTGGCCTTGGCATAGTCCGCCCATTGCTTTTTGAAAGCGTCATTGGTCGGGTTTTTCAGGCTCATGAAATAATTCCACGAGGCCAGATGCCCCACCAGCGGTTTGGTGTCGACGCCGCGCAGTTCTTCTTCCCCGACCGAGAAGGCAACGACCGGCACATCCGTGGCCTTGATGCCTTGGTTCGCCAGTTCTTTATAGAAAGGGACGTTCGAGTCGCCGTTGATAGTGGAGATGACCGCCGTCTTTTTGCCGGCTTGGGCGAACTTCTTAATGTTGCCGATAATGGTTTGGTAATCGCTATGCCCGAACGGGGTGTAGGTTTCCATGATGTCCGCTTCCGCCACGCCCTTGCTCTTTAGGAAGGCGCGCAGGATTTTGTTGGTCGTGCGCGGATACACATAGTCCGTGCCGAGCAGGACAAAGCGTTTTGCGCCGCCGCCGTCGTCAGACATCAAATATTCCACAGCAGGAATCGCTTGCTGGTTGGGGGCCGCGCCTGTGTAAAACACATTTTTGGATAGTTCCTCGCCTTCGTACTGCACGGGGTAAAACAGCAGGCCGTTGAGTTCCTCAAAAACCGGCAATACGGATTTGCGTGATACGGATGTCCAGCAGCCGAATACCACCGCGACTTTGTCTTGCGCGACGAGTTGCTTGGCTTTTTCCGCAAACAGCGGCCAGTTGGAAGCAGGGTCGACCACCACGGGTTCAAGTTTCTTGCCAAGAACGCCGCCTTTTGCGTTGATTTCTTCAATGGTCATCAGCGCGACATCTTTCAGCACGGTCTCGGAAATGGCCATCGTGCCAGAAAGGGAATGCAGGATGCCGACTTTGATGACATCGTCGGCGGCGTAGGAGGGGGAAGCAGAGAAAGCCGCTGCCACGGAAAGAGCGGTGGCTGACAGGGCGGTTTTGATGAATGAACGGCGTTTCATGGGCGGAGTCTCTTGAAAAATGGATTGAAAATGGTGCGGGCGGCTTGCCCGTGCCCGGTCTACGCTAGAACCATGCCATAGTTAATATTGCTTTGATTTTTATATATTTTTTTATTTTTTGGCGCAAATGTGCCAGTAGCGCGGAATTTGAATAGATACTGAATCGGTGCGTAAAAAAGCGCTTGCGCACCAGTTTGGCGTGTCGGTGTGGCCATGAGGCGGGTTGCTGGCGGGGGGTAGGGCGCGGGGCACGGCTAGGTTTTTAGAGCGCCCGGTTTTCTGCCCGCCGCCTGTTCTCGCTTTACGGCTAGAAATTGTGGTGCAATGAAGGCTTCCAGAGACGGTTGGCAGGGAGGGGGCATGGGGGTAATACTGGTTACGGGCGGCGCGGGGTATATCGGCTCACATACTTGCCTTGCGCTACTGCGGGCGGGCTATGACGTAGCGGTGATTGACGACTATTCCAATTCATCGCCTGTTGCGCTAGACAGGGTGGAACAACTGGCCGGACGTGCGCTACGGGCGCGGCTTGCGGCGGATATTGCGGATACGGCGGCTTTGGGAGGGCTGTTTGATGCGCACAAAATTGACGCTGTTATTCATTTTGCCGCTAAAAAAGCAGTGGGCGAGTCTGTGCGTATCCCTCTGGCTTATTACCGCAATAACCTTGGCGGGCTTTTTGTTCTTCTTGAACAGATGGCGTGTCACGGCGTGAAACGGCTGGTTTTTAGTTCGTCTGCCACCGTCTATGGAAATCCGGCGCGGATGCCGATAACCGAAGATTTTCCGCTCCAGCCAATGAATCCCTATGGGCGCACCAAACTGATGGGCGAAGAAATCCTGCGCGATGTGGCTACGGCCGATTCTGCTTGGCGGGTGGCGCTGTTGCGCTACTTCAACCCGGTTGGGGCGGATGAAAGCGGGCTGATTGGCGAAGCCCCAGATGGGATTCCCAACAACCTGATGCCTTACATCTGCCAAGTCGCGGTGGGGCGGCTTGCCGAATTGCAAGTGTTTGGCGGTGACTATCCCACGGCAGACGGCACCGGCGTGCGCGATTACATCCATGTCTCCGATTTGGCAGGCGGGCACCTTGCCGCGCTGGCGGCGCTCGAAAATCTGCCGCCGGTGTGCGCGATTAACCTTGGAACTGGGCGCGGCTACAGCGTGCTGGAAGTGGTGCGTGCTTTTGAAGCGGCCGCCGGGCATCCCATTGCCTACCGGATTACGGCTCGCCGCCCCGGCGATGTTCCGGCATGCTGGGCGGAACCGTCACTGGCCGCTTCTCTTCTGGGCTGGAAAGCCCAGCATGGCATTGATGCGATGTGCCGGGACGCATGGCGTTGGCAGGAAATGAATCCCGCAGGGTATGGGACGTTGCCGTAACGGATATGTGGTTACAATTCGCGGATGAAAAAAATGACTCCTCCTAAAACTGTTCTTCAGATTCTGCTTGGATTAACGCTGGCCGTCCCTTGTGCAGGGGCGGCAGACCATGAATTTTCAGCGTGTATCAATCACTTGCGGGCACAGGCTCTTCAGCGCGGCATCTCAAAAGCCACTTTTGATACATATGCCGCATCGCTAGAACCGGATATGTCGGTGCTCGGCTCGCTTGACGCGCAACCCGAATTTACTACCCCTATCTGGGACTACCTCGCCGCGCTTGTCGACGAAGAGCGGGTGGAAGATGGCCGCGCCATGCTCACGCAATGGTCTGACGTGCTGCGGCAAGTTGAAGCCCGTTTTGAAGTCGACGCCGCCACTGTTGTGGCCGTCTGGGGGGTAGAGAGCAACTTTGGGCGCAGCCTCGGCAAAAAGCCGCTTCTTACCTCTTTGGGCACGTTATCTTGCATGGGGCGGCGGCAGAATTATTTCCGGGGCGAATTCCTCGATACGCTGAAAATCATCGATGAAGGGCACATCCCTCCCGAACGGCTCACGGGTTCTTGGGCGGGCGCGTTTGGGCAGACGCAGTTTATGCCTTCCACTTTTTTGCGTATTGCGGTGGATTTCGACGGGGACGGGCGGCGCGACCTCGTCGATAGCGTTCCCGATGCGCTTGCTTCGACGGCCAATTTTTTACACAAAGGCGGCTGGCGCCGCGGCGAGACTTGGGGGTTTGAGGTCAAGCTGCCCGCAGGTTTTGATGCCTCCGTTGCGGGACGCCGTAATAAGCATCCTATGTCTGTCTGGGTTTCACGCGGCGTGAAACTCGCCAACGGCGGCGCGTTGCCCGTAGAGGGGCCAGACCGGGCGCTGCTGCTCCCTGCGGGCAAAGAAGGCCCTGCTTTTCTTGTGGGCAAGAATTTTGACGTGATTTACGGCTATAACGCCGCCGAGAGTTACGCGCTTGCCATCGCGCATCTCTCAGACCGGCTGCGCGGCGGCAGTGTTTTCAGTACCCCGTGGCCCACCGACGACCCCGGTATTTCAAGGGCAGAACGGCGCGAGTTACAACGTCTGCTGATAAGCCTTGGATACGATATTGGCGAGCCAGACGGCATGGTCGGTACAAAAACGCGGCGCGCCATCGCGGAAGAACAAAAAGCCTTGGGTTTTAATCCTGATGGCCGTGCCGCCCGCCGGATTTTGGACGCACTGCGAGAGCGCGTCCCGGTAGAAAGCGGGAAGTGATTGTTTTCAACCCTGTTGGCATGGGCGCTATTTCTACAATCGTATCGGAGGCGCCGCTATTGCGCCTCTAATTCAAAAAATACCCTAGATATTCGGGAGTTTTTGCATGGGAAGGACGTTGCGGCACGCTGACCTTCGTTTTGTCATTGATTCTGAATTGGGTATCGAATTATTGCTGAGCGCCGGATGTAAGATGGATTTTCCGTGGCATACGCATACATCATCATATGTTTTTGGGTTAGTGCGCCGGGGCACAGTGACGCTCTTCAAGCGTCACGGCACACAACACATAAAATATACATATCATGCAGGTGAGCTTTTTATCCTTGGTTTGCATGAGGCGCATCGTCTATGCAGTTCAAAGCCTTATAGCATGCTGAATTTTAGCGTCGATGCGCACATGCTTTCCTCTATTAGCCAGCGCAGGGATATTGTCAGGAGATTATGGTTTCTTTGTAATGAAAAATGGATAAGTACGGCAGAATGCAAGGCGTTAGGAAATGCGCTAAAACAGGTGAAAGAAGCAAGCGGCGCGGCTAAGCCTGCCACCGGAAACCATGCCCTTGCCGCGCTAAAAACCTTACTTGAGACACATCCAGAAGAAAAACTCCCTCTTAATGCCCTCGCCAGCCAGACACGACTCGGGAAATTCCAGTTAATTCGCCAATTCCGTACTCGTTATGGTTTAACGCCACATCGTTTCCAAATACAAAACCGTCTTCGCCTTGCCCGCCTCGCCTGTTTTTCTGCTGCTTCGCTGACCGATTTAGGGTTAATGGCCGGTTTTTATGACCAAAGCCACTTTATCCGTGAATTTCGCAAAGCCACGGGCGTCACCCCCGGGCAGTATCGCCAATCCGAGCGCGTTTTTCTGTCCCTGCGTTTCACAAAAGCGGCGGAATGAATTTAGCGAATAGCAAGAGTCCTTCTTCTTGCGCCTCAACCGTGTGCTGCGTTCCCGCCTTGATGACGGCAATCACCCCAGGACGGTAATCGACCTGAATCTCCCCGTTCTGGCAGATTCCGTTGCCTGCAATGACTTCGTGGGTTTCGCACTGTGTTGCGTGGTTATGCTGACCTATCATGCAGTCCGGTTCGATGCGGACGAGGTGATAGCTAAACGCCCCATCCGTATCGGCGGCGGTCAGCACGTGTTTTAAGGCGACTCCCTTAAATACGGTGTGCGGAATCCACTCCCGTTCTAGGCGAAGCGCCTTATTTTCTGGAAGGGCAATCTCGCCATGCTCAAAAGCCGCAAACAGCCTTTTTCCTGCTTCGTGTAGGTTTTGCATTGAATTTCTCCGAGTTAATTGACCGGACTCACGACGTAGGCCGGAAAATAATGAGCGTAATGCTAGGAAAAGGAATGGGCTTGTACGAAATTGATAAGCCTGGATTCAGCCAACGCAACAAGGAAACTCGGTAGAATTTCCCTTTTTGCCCAAGGCGTCCCTATTACCATCATGGCATCCACCCAAATCACGTTTCAGCAAATCATCCTCACGCTCCAAGAATTCTGGAGCCGCCAAGGCTGTGCCTTGCTCCAGCCCTACGATATGGAAGTGGGCGCGGGCACTAGCCATACCGCTACGTTCCTCCGCGCCATCGGCCCAGAGCCTTGGAAAGCCGCCTATGTACAGCCATCGCGCCGCCCCAAGGACGGGCGCTATGGGGAAAATCCCAACCGGATGCAGCACTATTACCAGTATCAAGTGGTCTTGAAGCCCGCCCCGGACAACATTCTCGACCTCTACCTTGCCTCGCTTGAAGCCTTAGGTTTCGACCTCAAAAAAAACGACGTGCGTTTTGTTGAGGACGATTGGGAAAATCCCACGCTCGGCGCCTGGGGGCTAGGCTGGGAAGTGTGGATGAACGGCATGGAAATCACGCAGTTCACGTATTTCCAGCAAGTCGGCGGCATCGACTGCAAACCCCTCACGGGCGAGATTACCTACGGCTTAGAGCGGTTAGCGATGTACCTGCAAGGCGTAGAAAACGTTTTTGACCTTGTTTGGACAGAGGGTCTGACCTACGGCGATGTCTACCACCAGAACGAAGTCGAACAATCCGCCTACAACTTTGAGCACTCCGACGTAGCATTTCTGTTTGAAGCCTTCAATGCCTACGAAAAAGAAGCCAAAGTCCTGATGGAAGCCCAACTCGCGTTGCCCGCTTACGAACAAGTGCTAAAAGCCGCGCACACCTTCAACCTGCTCGACGCACGCGGCGCGATTTCCGTCACCGAGCGGGCGGCTTATATCGGCCGCATCCGCAACCTTGCGCGGAGCGTGGCGCAAAGCTATCTGGATTCGCGGGCAAGATTGGGATTCCCGATGGCGAAACGGGAACGGGCGGAAGAGGTGCTGGCGAGGTTGAAGGCGGTAGCGTGAGGGGCTTGGATTAAATGGAGTTGAGCACACGATGAAAGCGATTCTGACGGAAATTGTCGAACACCTGAAAAACGGCGATTACAAGAATGAGGAACACGTTCGTGTTGCCATTGTCCTTAGAATTTTGCAAGCTCTGGGGTGGGATATTTGGAATCCGCGTGAATGCTACCCAGAATTTCCACCGAATCCCAAGGAAGAAAAAAGATGGGTGGATGTCGCGCTATTCAAACCCACCACACCTGATGTACCCGCAGTATTTATTGAAGTCAAAATGGTTGGAAAACTAGTACAAACAAAATTGGACGATGCCGAAAACCAGCTTGAGGAATACAACCGCCGCAATCAGGCAGAAATTACGGTACTCACGGATGGCCAATTTTGGCGTTTTTACCTTTCGAGTGCCCCCGGAAAATTTCGCCAACGCTGTTTTATAGAAAGTGATATATCAAAAGCCGCTATTGATGAGATTGAGCAAATATTCCGTACCTTTTTGTCCCGCGACAGACTAATCAGCAATAACGCAAAAAAAGAAGCAGAACGTTTACTTGAGCGTAGCAATGAAGAAAAAATAATGGACAAGGCTTACAGCCAAGCCCTTAATGATGTCGTTCGTGGTATTCCGTCATTTGATTTGGTTGTGTGTCTTAGAAATCGTTGTGCCGAATATAATGTTGATATTGATGAAAAAAGAGTAAAAGAATTTCTTCTGAAAAAGAATAGCCACACAGGAAACCCGTTACCGCCGCCGCTAATCGTATCTGCGGGTAAACGAATGCGTTTGTCGCTCACATATTCAGGTATCAATGCAATAGGAGTTATTGGTTCCGATGGGAAGAAAATAACTGTTTCGGCGGGGGCGCTTGCGGGAACGGCAACGGATAATTTCATGAAAAAAGGAAAAGGGTATGCGGAACTACGTAAAAAACTTGAGGCTGAAGGAATTCTTATTCCCACAGAATTATCGAAAGGGCGTAGTGGATTTAAGTTAACCCGAGATTACGAGTTTGATTCTCTTGCTGTTGCAGGATCTGTGCTTGCCGGTTTTTTTATTTGGGCACAAAAAGATTGGAAAGAAGTCCAATAACAACTAACAACTTTTTCTAAAAGCCACTACCATCATGTGCGAACTCCTAGGCATGAGCGCCAATGTCCCCACGGACATCTGTTTTAGTTTCACCGGCCTTGTTCAGCGCGGCGGCGGGACGGGGCCGCATCGGGATGGCTGGGGCATTGCTTTTTATGAAAACAAAGGCTGCCGCACATTTAAGGACCCGCAGCCTAGCGTTGAATCGCCGATTGCAAAGTTAGTGCGTGATTATCCGATTAAATCCCGCGCCGTCGTGGCGCATATCCGGCAGGCAAATCGCGGGCGGGTTTCTCTGGAGAATACGCATCCATTTACCCGTGAATTGTGGGGGCGTAATTGGACGTATGCCCACAACGGCCAATTGCGAGGTTATCGCGGATTAGAAACGGGGCATTTCCGGCCCATTGGTGAAACCGATAGCGAAAAGGCTTTTTGCTGGCTATTGCATCATTTGGCAGCCCGTTATACCGAAACGCCGCGCAATTGGCCGCAGGTTTTTCGTTATGTTGCCGAGTTATCCCATGAATTACGCCGTAAAGGCGTATTCAACATGCTGCTATCCGATGGCCGCTACCTGATGGCGTATTGTTCGACGCATCTTTATTGGATTACGCGCCGCGCCCCTTTTGGCAAAGCTAGGTTGCTCGACCAAGATGTGGAAATCGATTTCCAGAAACAAACCACGCCTAATGACGTGGTCACGGTTATCGCTACCCAACCTTTAACCGGAAATGAAACATGGCAACGCATCGCGCCCGGCGAATGGCGGCTGTTTTATTTGGGGGAATGCGCCAAATTTGGGCGTTAAGTTGCCTTTTGAACAACACGTTAGCGTTGGCGGGATTGAAGGCTATTTTTTGGCGTATCCCGCGCATCGTTCCGCCGCCCATAGTGTTTTGAATCGCCCCAAGCATTGTGCCCAACGTGGCGGCCTACGGACAAAATGCGCCGCGCTAGGCAGCCGGAACATTCTTCGCGGCTCTCGTTGAGGCAAACTTTTCCGTCGTAGAGCTGGTAATTGGCCCGCGCTTCTACAGGCGTCATATTGGGCATCACCACGTTTGCGCCGAAAGCAATGCCGCGCTCACGCCCGTCTGCCGCTAAGGTTTGTAAAGCGGTGGTGGCCGCGATGTTCACATCACGTAGAACGAGGCGCGTGACCGCTATCATTTTTAATGACAGTTGTAATAAATCGTGAGAGGGCATCATGCTTTCATCGGTCATTGCGCCTCCGGTTGCGGTGATGTAAGGCCCCATCCCAATCATGTCAATGTCACGGTCCGCGAAAAAACGGATGTCGGCGGCTAAATCCTCCAGCGTTTGTTCCGGCAAGCCAATCATCACGCCTGTGCCAACTTGGAACCCAACGCTTGCCAAGTCTGCCAAGGCTTGTAGGCGCGATTTGATGCTTTGTTCCCTTGGATGGATGCGGGCAAATAGCGCGGGGGAGCTTGTTTCGATGCGCAGCAAATAACGGTGCGCGCCCGCGTTAAACCAGCGGCGGTAGGTTTCTAGGCTCTGCTCGCCCAATGACAAAGTAATGCCTAGGCCCTGCGGGAGGGTTTCGGAAATCGTCCGTTGTTTGATTTCGCGCACACAGTCCTCAATGAAGCGGACAAAAGCCGCGTCTTGGCGCTCGCCCGCCTGTAGGACGCAGGAGCCGTAGCCTGTACGCGCCGCCCATGTAGCCGCTTCGATGACCGTCTGCGCGTCTAGGCTGTAGCGGGAGATGGCGTGGTTGCTTTTTCGGATGCCGCAATACAGGCAATCCCGGACGCAGAGATTGGAAATTTCAACCAGCCCCCGGCAATACACGGAATTGCCTACCTCGCGGGTGGCAACTTCAAAGGCGGCTTGGCGCAATTGCGCGATGTCTGTTTCATCCTCAAGGCGGAGCAAGGCGAGGATGTCTGCGTCAGAAAATCCGGTTTGCGCTAAAAGGCTTGAAAGCAATGTCACAGGCGAGCCTCCCGCGCGCTGCGGAAGGCTTCCAGCGCGGTAGGGAAGGGCTGTAGGGCGCGTTCCATAATGCCAAAGCTATAAGCAATTGCCATGCCGTAATTGGTAATCGGCACACCTGACTGCTTGGCTTTGCGGATGCGGGTGAGCATTTCTTTGCGGTTAAACATGCATGCGCCGCAATGGATGATGAGCTTGAAAGAGGATAAATCTTCGGGGTAGTCCTTGCCGGAGAGCGTGGTGAATTCAAGCGGGCCGCCCACGTATTGGGTGAGCCATTTCGGGATTTTGACCCGCCCGATGTCCTCATCAATGGGGTGATGGGTACAGGCTTCGGCAATCAGGATTTTGTCTCCGGGCCGCAGACGGTCAATGGCAAGCGCCCCTAGCGTTTGCGCCAGCAAATCGCCTTTGAAACGGGAAAAGAGAATCGAAAAGCCCGTGAGCATCACGTCAGGCGGTGTGTCCGCATTGACTTTGTGGAAGGCTTGGGAATCGGTGACAACCAGTTTGGGCGGGCGTTTTAATTGCTCGAAAACTCCGCGCAATTCCGATTCTTTAATCACGATGCAGCAGGCGTCAGCCTCTAACAAATCGCGGATGGTCTGCACTTGCGGCAGGATGAGCCGCCCTTTGGGGGCTTCTTTATCAATGGGCGTGACCAGCACCACCATCTCGCCGGGGGCGACCAAGTCACGGATGATAGCCGGGGCGCTGATAAAACTTTCTGGCGCGTGGTCGATGATGGCTTGCCGCAGCGGCAACACGCCCTCGCCCAAGGCGGCCGCCATGCGCAGGCTTGGCAACCCTTGGCGTTGGAGGCTGGCTAAGGTTTCGGGCGGTACATCGCCGCAATCGCTTTTGTTGAGCACAACGATAACGGGAGTACCCAATTCGCTTAAAGCGTCGACAACGGTTTGCTCATAGCGTCCCCACGGCCCATCTGTGACCACGATGCCTAAATCTGTGCGCTCAAAGACTTTGCGGGTTTTGGCAACGCGCAATGCCCCCAAGCTGCCCTCGTCATCAATGCCGGCCGTATCGATGAAAAGCACGGGCCCCACAGGCAGCAGTTCCATCGGCTTTTCTACGGGGTCGGTAGTAGTGCCGGCCAGTTCTGAAACAATGGCTGTCTGCTGGTGCGTGATGGCGTTAAGCAAGCTCGATTTCCCCACGTTACGGCGTCCAAATATGCCGATATGCAGGCGCAAGCCTTTGGGGGAAGATTCTTGGGGGGAGAGTTTTAGGGCGGCGGCGGGAGTCATTTGGGCATTCACTATGGTGCGGGTGTATCCATGTGGTTGGGTTGGGATTAGGTTTGTGCTTACGCGATGCGGATAGCTTTGACGATAGTTTCTGTCGGCGGCGATACCTGATTTTCGCCACGTTTTGGTTTTGTAGGTACGGGGAAAGGCAGCCCTGCCTGTATATAAGCGGCAAAAACCTCGTCCATAGCATCCGCAGCCTCCGCAAGCGCCTTTCTTCTGTCATCACCTTGCGTTACCAATTGCGGCAGGTCGCGGCAAGTTGCCACAAAACCTCCTTCAATTGCTGAAGTTAGTTTTACTGCGTATTCAAAGCGTTCCATATCGCACTCCGTTATAAATCCGATGCCCTAATCCCATTATGTTTGCAGGACATAGTGCCTAAGTTTGGGGTAAGCAAAGCAAGTCCAAGGTTTAAGCGGATGTGTTCGTGTGGTTTGTTGGGATTGCATCACCGATAAACATCCCGTTTCCCCTGTTTTACTTTCGACACCATGATGCGGGAATACCGGGCGGGGGCGGCGTCCATGTTTGAGATGAAATCCTCAATAGCGCGTTCGCCAATGGCGCAAGTTTCCTCGTCGCCATAGTCCATGAGATATTCCTGAAAAGTGGACGCCGCGTTGGGGTCGCAGTGCTGTTTGATGTCGCCGGGTTTGGCAAGGTCCATAAAGTCAGCGCCTGTGCGCCCTAAGCGGTAGCAGCCCGTGCAGAAAGAGGGGATGTAACCTAACCCCGCTACGTCGCGGATAACCTCGCCCAGCGGGCGATGGTCTCCCAAGGAAAACTGCCCCATTTCCTCCGTCACAAGCTCGTTATAACCGCCCGGATTAGTGCGGCTGCCAGCGGAAATCTGCGACACCCCCAAGGCGAAAGTGTCGCGCCGCATCTGCGGGGTTTCCCGCGTGGACATAATGATGCCGGTATAAGGCACTGCAAGGCGCAGAATCGCCACGATTTTGCGGAAATCGTTATCGCTCACAGGATGGGGCGGACAGGAAGCCAATTCGGAACCGGAGGCGGGTTCCATGCGCGGTACGCTGATGGTGTGGGGCCCCACGCCAAAAGCGGTTTCAAGGTGGCGGATATGCTGCATTAAGCCTAAAAGGTCAAAGCGCCAGTCCGCCAGCCCAAACAACACGCCAATGCCACAATCATCAATGCCCGCCGTCATAGCCCGGTCTATGGCTTGTAAGCGCCAGAGGTAATCTTTTTTCTTGCCGCCTAAATGCACCTGCCGGTAAGTTTCGTGGTGATAAGTTTCTTGAAAAATCTGGTAGGTGCCGATTTTGGCCTGTTTTAACAGGGCAAATTCATCCGCGTTGAGCGGGGCGATGTTGACATTAACGCGCCGTATTTCGCCGTTGCCGTGTTTGACGGAATAGATGGTTTTGATGGCATCAAGCACGTATTGAAGCGAATTTTTTGTGTTGGCCTCACCTGCCACCAATAGCACCCGTTTATGTCCTTGGTCTATCAGGATGCGAGTCTCGGCAGCGATTTCATCCTGCGTGAGCGCCTTGCGGACCAGTGCCTTGTTCCGTGAGCGGAAAGCGCAATAGGCACAGTCATTGGAACATTTGCTGGAGATATAAAGCGGCGCGAAAAGCACCAATCGGCGGCCATAGATGGTGTCTTTTGCGTAACGGGCCGCGTCAAAGAGTTCTTCCAGCAAATCCGGGGACTCAATGCCCATTAAAGGAACGATGTCATCAGCATTCAGCCCCTTAAGCATCCGTGCTTTGGCGAGAATATCGCGCACACGGGCCGGGTCTACAGATGCGGCGGAGGACAAAGCGGCATGGATAGGGGCTTCGTCAATGTCAAAAGTGTTTTCGTGAGTCATTGGAATATCTTGCACCTAACTTTCATCTGCAACAAGGGATGAGAGTAGGAACGCCCTGTACAAGTTTCTTGATACCTTGTGAAACATACAAAGTCTTGTATATTTAATTCATGCAACCCCCAAAAACCATCGAATTTCGAGGAAGTTCTCTTGATGACCTTCGCGCCTTTCCGGTTGATTTAGAAAAAACCCCGAAAACTCGGAAAGAGGACATTGATTAAGCAATCAAACGATTCCGGGATTTAATAAAGGAGTTGAAACCGTGAAAAACCAGTCATTCGTTAGCGTTTGGGACGCCATTGAGGACACGCCTGATGCGGCGGAAAACATGAAATTGCGCTCGTACTTGATGAGGGCGCTTAAAAACCACATCACTCGTACTGACATGAGTCAGGCACAGGCCGCCAAACTTTTCGGCGTTACCCAACCGCGTATTTCTGATTTGATGCGTGGCAAAATAAATTTGTTTGGCATCGATTCGCTGGTGAATATGGCTGCTACAGCGGGGCTTCATGTTGAAATAAAAGTGCTGGAAACGGCGTGACATCCCACAAAGCATCGCATGTGTTCTTGGTTTTACTCCTTCAAAAAACCATATTCATAAACTTTAGGTTCAATTTTTTTGGCAAGTGCTTTGTGAGCTTCGCGCAAAGTTTTAATGTGTAGGGCAAGCAGGATGCTTGCCTTACATTTCAGACGCCTTTCGGCGTTCTTCCCTCACCCGGCACTTCGTGCCACCCTCTCCCAGGGGGAGAGGGAGAGAACCTGCGGCGGGTTCTCCGTCTGCCGTGGCTAAAAATAAACGGCGCGGCGGGGAAATACGGTATCTACAAACATTCACGTCATTGCGAGCCACAAGGCAGCATAGCAATCTAGAAACCGCGATGGATTGCTTCGTTTCGCTCGCAATGACGACTAAGGTATTTCATAATTAAAGTGAATTGCTGTAGAGAGCAGAGTAAGAACGGAGAAAACGAAATGAAAGCAGTCACCGATTTGGGCGCAATTTTCAAAGCGGCGTCATTTGCTGCCGAGAAGCATCGTGACCAAAGGAGAAAAGATGCGGAGTCCTCGCCTT
>JAIRPB010000008.1 GCA_031257305.1 Azoarcus sp. | reverse complement strand
GGATGGGTTTTCAAGATTTTCATCATGGCGAGCGTAGCGAAGCAATCCATGCGAGTACCCCTCTCCCCTTGTGGGAGAGGGGCAGGGGAGAGGGTTTCAGGGGGACGCCCGCAGAAAGCGGGAGAGGGCAACGGCGCGAAAGGTAAGGCAAGCATCCTGCTTGCCATTTGTTTTGAACTTATAAACGTCTTTGGCAAAAAACTCGTTACAGAACGTCTGCGAATCGGTTTTTTCGCTGCCCGCGCCTTCCCAGTGTTTGGAAAAAGCCAGTGCGTTGGCGCGGATTACGTCCCAAGGGGTTTCTATTGCCGAGAGCTTTACCCGCGCTTTAGCCACTCATCCAACTGCGCCAGACGTTCTGGCGTCCCGACATCTACCCAGCGGCCACGGTAATGTTCGGCGCTTACGCGGTTTTGGTTCATGGCGTTACGCAATACGGGGGCGAGTCGGGCGGGTTTGCCGGCTTCTAGTTCGGCAAAAAGGGCGGGGTGATAGGCGGCGATGCCGGAGAACGTGAGCCGGGGCGTTTCTTCGGACCGTGCGCGGCCATTGATGTAGGCGAAATCGCCGTTGGGGTTGTGTTCGGGGTTGTTGATTAAAAGAAGATGTGCCCTATCCCCGTTGGGCGAGAGTTGTGCGGCAATTTGGGCGAGCGGCGCGAAATTCGCTTCACAGTAAATGTCGCCGTTGACGACGATGAAAGGGGCGTTGCCCAGAAATTGCAGAGCCTGACGGATGCCCCCGGCCGTCTCTAGTGCCCCCGGCGGCTCGGGCGACCATTGGATGCGTACTCCTAAGGCGCTTCCGTTTCCGAGTGAGGCTTCTAGCATGTGGCCAAGATGGGCATGGTTGATGACCAGTTCAACAATACCGGCGGCGGCTAGGCGTTCGATGTGCCGGACGATGAGCGGTTTGCCGCCTACGGACAGCAGCGGTTTGGGGCAGTTGTCCGTGAGCGGGCGCATGCGTTCGCCACGGCCTGCGGCAAGAATCATCGCTTTCATCGGGTCAGAATACCTTTGAGGATAGCCAGAAAAGAATCGCGGCCAGCAACATCGACGCCGGGAACGTGAGCACCCAAGCAATGAGGATGGCGCGGATGGTGCCGCCGTGTAGCCCGCTGCGGTTGGCAACCATCGTTCCCGCAACCCCGGAAGAAAGCACGTGGGTGGTTGAAACGGGCAAGCTGTATAGGTTGGCCGCGCCAATGGCCAGCGCGGCGGTAATTTGGGCGCTCATGCCTTGTGCGTAGGTCATGCCCTGCTTGCCGATGCGTTCGCCTACGGTGATGACTACGCGCTTCCAGCCAACGATGGTGCCAAGGCCCAGCGCCAGCGCAATGGCAAAAATCACCCAGACGGGGGCGTATTCCGTGGCGGCGGTGAGGTCTTTGCGCAAACGGTTTAGGTCGTCTTTTTCGGGGGCGGATAGGTTTGGGAGTTTGCCGATTTGGCGGGCCATGTCATCTAGGCACAGCAACTCGCGCCGGACATTTACGCGCTTCTCGTTGTTGAGTTTGCCAAAGTTTTCGATGCCGTTTAGGTTTTGCAGGAGGTCTTGAAGGGTTTCTTCGGTATGCGAGATTTCACAGCGGTAACGCAGCGGCGTAGCGACTTGGGTTTCTTGAAGGAGGGGTTCCCTAGCTGGCTCGCTCAAGCTGGTTTTGTGGCGTAGGTAAAATTGCCGCATGTGCAAGGCGGCATCGCGTGTGCGTTCGATTTGATAAGGGCTGGCATCGAGGTTGATAACGTATTGCGCGGGGACGAAGCCAATCAGCACTAGCATGATGAGTCCCACGCCTTTTTGCCCGTCGTTAGAGCCGTGCACAAAACTGACCGCCATCGCGGAGAGCACTAGAACGAGACGGTTCCAGAATGGGGGTTTTTTGATTTTGTTGGTGTCGGTGGTGCGGGTTTCCGGGGCGGTGTGCATCTTGGAGAGGGGACGCCAGCGTTTGAGGCCGAGCAGGATGAGGCCGGCGACGATGAAGCCCGCCAGCGGCGAAAAAATCAGCGACATGACGATGTCGAGTGCTTTTTGCCAGTTGACGCCCTCCGCGACGGAAAGATTGTTGAGTATCGCGTTAGTCATGCCTACGCCCAAAATGGAACCGATGAGCGTGTGGGAACTGGAAGCGGGGATGCCGAAGTACCAAGTGCCGAAATTCCAAGCAATGGCGGCGGCGAGCAGCGAGAACACCATTGCTAGGCCGCGCCCGGTATCAACGTTGATAAGCAATTCGACGGGCAGTAAATGCACAATGGCGTAAGCCACGCCTACCCCGCCCAGCAGGACGCCGAGAAAGTTGAAAACGCCCGAGAGCATCACGGCCCGGTACGGGGGCATGGCTTTGGTGTAGATAACCGTGGCCACGGCGTTGGCGGTGTCGTGGAAGCCGTTGATGAATTCAAACGCGAGGACGAAAAAAAGGGCTAAGGCAAGGCTTAGGCCAATCCAGATATTGGGAATGCCAAAAAATTCAAGCATGATGGGTGGGTGTATTAAAGTGAAACTGCGGGTGCGCGACCGATTGGTTAAAAAGAATAAAAATGTTCTGTGGGAACGGGTTCGAGTTTGTCGAGTAGTTTGAGCAAGGGCGCTAATTCACGGTAGCGTCCGCAGGCTTTGCGCAGATAGCGCATCAGCAGCGGCATGCTGGAAAGATAGCCGTCCTTTCCGTCCCGGTGGCAGAGCCGGGCAAAAATGCCGACAACTTTAATATGGCGCTGTACGCCCATCCATTCGTAATCACGGTGGAAATCAGCAAAATCGGCCCGGACGGGCAGCCCGTGCTTGCGGGCGGCTTCCCAATAGCGGGCGAGCAGGTCGAGCGTGAATTCTTCGTCCCACTCGATGTAAGCGTCTTTGAAAAGGGAGACTAAATCGTAAGTGAGCGGGCCGTAGACGGCGTCTTGAAAATCAATGATGCCGGGATTGATGCCCCTGCCTTCTGGAATCACCATCAGGTTGCGCGAGTGGTAATCGCGGTGGACAAAAACTTGGGGTTCGGCAAGGTTGGCGGCAATGATGCTATCGAAAACGCCCATCAGCGCGTTTTGGTCATCATTTGTGAGCGTGATGTTCTTGTGGCGGGCAATGTACCAGTCGGGGAAGAGCATCAGTTCGCGCCGCAAAAGCGTATCATCATATTCCGGGAGTATGCCGGGACGGCTGGCGGCTTGGATGGCGATAAGCGAGCCGATGGCGTCAGCATACAAGTGGGCGGCATCTACCGGCGTACAGCCGGGGGTGTTGAGCCGGTTGAGATAGGTTTCGTTGCCGAGGTCAGACATGAGCAAAAAACCTTGTTCGGGGTTTTCCGCCAAAATTTCAGGCACATGGACGGATGCTGCGGCAAACAAACGCGCAATGCTAATCCACGGGCGGCAGTCCTCATGCTCGGGCGGGGCGTCCATCACGATGAGGCTGGCATGCCCTTGCGCGATGGGCGGGGCGTTGCCGTTGGGGAAAGTCACCCGGAAATATCGGCGGAAACTGGCATCCGCCGATGCGGGGGCTAATTCATGGCGGACGGCTGATAACGTTTTTTCAAGCCATTGTTTGAGTCGGTCTAAGCGAGACACAGCGGGGCACTCCGCATTCTGGTTCGTGTAGAATTTGGCGATTCTATCAGGCAGTGACAGTTTCTGATTTTTGTTTTTGTGGATTTTCGGTGGTTGGAACGAGGAACCTTATTTTGCAGTTTCTGAAGTCTCAGGCGTATGTCCGGCTTATCCCGCTGCTTTATTTATGCTGCGCGCCGGGTGTCCTGTGGGCGGATTCGGCACAACTTGATTCTTTGCGCCCCCGGCCGCCTGTCTCTGACGTGCCTTCCCCTTTGGATATTGCGCGGCCAGACAGGGCATTGCAAAACGAATATCTTCCCCGGCACGAGGACACCGGAAATTTTTCTGGGAAAAAGGCGATTGCCGTTGCGTTTCTCAATGCGGGCGCGTTCAAGCCGGAAGTTCCCGCGCCAGCTGCTGAAGAATCTATCCCGGAAACGCCGCAGACAGGCTCCACCCGCATTTCGGCGCTACGCATCAGCGGCATGAATTCGGTGGACGTGGTGGCTGAAGGCGAGGTTGAACTGCACCGCGACGCGCTCACGCTCACCGCCGACCGGCTGACTTATTTCGAGACTTCCGACAAGGTGCTGGCTGAAGGTAACGTTTGCCTGCGCCGGGACGACGGGCGGGGCGAAATGTCGGGGCCGTCGGCTTCCCTGATTGTGGGCGAGCATGTGGGGGAATTTATTGAGCCTACGTATTCGATGACCCGCAAACGGGTTGGGCAGGAAACAAACGACGGCCTGCCCCGGTCCGTGTCTGGCGGCGGGCATGCGGATTTGCTGTTGCTTGAAGGCGAAAACCACTACCGCGCCAGAAACGCAACTTGGTCGACCTGCCCCGGCCCAGATCCCGACTGGTACATCAAGACAAAAGATCTCTCGCTAGATTACGACCGCGAAATCGGCACCACTAAAGACGCGACCATTGTTTTCAAAGACATGCCTTTTTTCTGGCTGCCGTGGGCGGAATTCCCCTTGGTGGGCCAGCGCCATTCAGGGTTTTTACCGCCCACGATGGAGTCTTCGACCAAAACCGGTTTTGGCTTTCAGGTGCCCTATTACTGGAACATCGCGCCCAACTACGATTTCACTTTCTCGCCGCGCTACATGAGCCGCCGCGGGTTGCAATTGGGCGGGGAGGTACGCTACATGGGCGCGGCTTACACGGGCACGGTCCGGGGCGAATATCTGCCGCATGACCGCGTGACGGGCAAGGAACGCTCATTAGGCTCTATTCAGCATACCCAGATGATTACGCCTTGGCTGTTGGGGTCATTCGACATCAACAGCGTGTCGGACAATGCTTATTTTGAGGACTTGAGCACGCGGGTTTCGATGTCCTCCAAAGTCAACCTGCTGCGCGAAGGAAGGCTGGCGTATACCGGCAGTAGCTGGTGGGGGCTTTCATTGCTGGCCCAGAGTTACCAGACGCTTTCCCCTGACCCCGACCACCCGGTGGCAACGCCCTACCGGCGCTTGCCGCAGATTTTGCTTAACGTGAACCGTCCGGGCGAGTTCGCAGACACTATCGGCACGTCCGGGCTGGACCTCAAACTGAAAAGCGAATACGTGCGCTTCCAGCACCCGTTAGAAAACCGCGTCAATGCCTCGCGCATGACGGCGTACCCGCAGGTGTCGTTCCCCCTGCAATGGCCCGCTTTCTACTTCACGCCTAAAATCGGCCTGCACTACACCCGCTATAACTTTGACCGTGACCAAAACCAAGCCGCGTTGGGCTTGCGCGAAAGCGTGACCCGCTCGCTGCCGATTTTCACGGTGGACTCCGGGCTGACTTTTGAGCGCAATACCACGCTGTTTGATAGGGGAATTGTCCAGACGCTGGAGCCTAGGCTGTATTACGTTAAGACTAAATACAGCCGGCAAGACGATATTCCGCTTTTCGATACCAGCCGCTTTGATTTTGGTTTTGCGCAGATTTTTAACGAAAACATCTATACCGGCGGGGACCGTATCGCCGATGCGAACCAGCTCACTGCCGCCGTGACTTCGCGCCTCATCGATGAGGCCACGGGCATTGAGCAGATGCGGGTTGTGCTGGGGCAACGCTATTACTTTGCGGACCAGATGGTGACGCTGAGTTACCGGGACGAACTCGGCAAACTGCATGAGACCGAGCCGCCGCGTACCACCCGGCGCACCGATATCCTTGCCGGCTTTAGTGCCCATCTTGGCCGGAGCGCCACCATCGACTCTTTACTGCAATACAACTCGCGGGACCATCAAACCGAACGCTTCACCGCAAACCTGCGCTATAACCCCGGCCATACCCGTGCCTTTAACCTCGGCTATAGATATGCCCGCGACATCCTGCGGGACGTAGACGTGTCTGGGCAGTGGCCGCTGTGGGGCAAATGGTATGGCGTGAGCCGGCTCACTTACTCGCTCCAAGATTCCCGTTTTTCAGAGATTATCGGCGGACTCGAATACAATGGCGGCTGTTGGGTGTTGCGCATGGGGGCGCACCGTTACATCACCCGCAAAGACGAAGCCAACAACACCTATTTCCTGCAACTCGAACTCAACGATTTCACCAGCATCGGTCCCGGCGGCAATATGATGAATCTCATCAAACGCAGTGTTCCGGGCTATGGCAAAATCAACGAACCCAGCACGGGGTTGCTCAACGATTGAGGCTTGAGCGGGCATCGCAGAAGGCGCATGCCGTCCCGGCCGATTTTCAGTTTTTTCCCGGATGAAAATGAACCGTTTTTTGTGCAGTGTTTTTTTTGGCGCATCACTAGCTTGTTGCGCGCAGGCGTATGCGGCCCCCGCTGAAGTTGACCGCGTTGTGGCTATCGTCAACTCTGAAGCCGTCCCTTGGTCCCTGTTACGCGACCGCGTGAATATCGTCCGCCAGAATCTGCAAAGACAAAAAGAACCGATGCCCCCCGATGAGGTACTCGAACGCCAGATTCTTGAGCAAATCATCATGGAGCGCCTGCAACTGCAACAGGCGCGTGAATTGTCCATCCGCGTGGACGAGGGCATGGTTGACCGTTACATCAAAGTTATTGCCGACAATAACCAGATAACCGTCGACAAATTACGCGCCTCTGTGGCCAAGGACGGCATCCCTTGGGCTAGCTTCCGCGAGGAAATCCGCTCAAAACTCATCACGAACCGTCTGCGCGAAACCGAGGTGGATAACAAAGTGACCGTCAGCGATTCAGAAGTCACCAACTTTCTGAACGCCAACCCGGAAGCCGTCGAGCCAATGGATTACCTGATGGCCCATATTGTTTTGTCCCTCCCAGAGAACGCGGGCGAGGCACAGATGAGGGCGGCGCTGTCCCGTGCGGAAAGGGTTCTGGCCCGCTTGGGCGCCGGGGAAAGTTTTGCGAGGGTCGCGGCAGAGAGTTCTGATGCGCCTGACAAAAACCGGGGCGGTGAGCTTGGCTGGCGCAGCCGCGAAAAATTGCCCGCTTTCTATGCCGAGGTGGCCCCCAAAATCCAGCGCGGCGAAGTCACCCCGCCCCTGCGCGGCGCGGATGGCCTGCACATCATCAAATTACTCGACAAACGCAAATCAACCGACGTGAGCGGCAGGGCCGTTGAACAAACCCATGCCCGCCATATCTTGCTTAAAACCTCGGAGATTCTGTCTGATGCCGAGGCACAGGCCCGTCTGACGGGTATACGTGAGCGCATTGTCAACGGCGCGGATTTTGCCGAATTGGCCAAAGCCAGTTCGGCCGACTTGTCTGGCGCGCATGGCGGCGATTTAGGCTGGCTAAATCCCGGTGACACCGTTCCTGAATTTGAAAAAGCCATGAATGCGCTTGCGCCAAACCAGATTAGCGAACCCATCCACTCGCCCTTTGGCTGGCATCTCATCCAAGTGCTGGAGCGCAAGAAGCAAGACATCAGCGGGGAATACCTCCGCAACGCCGCACGTAATCTCCTGCGCCAGCGCAAAGCAGACGAAGCCTATGAAGAATGGCTGCGCCAGCTACGCGATAGCGCCTATGTTGAAAACCGACTGGAAACGCCCGAATGAGCCATAACAACGTACTACATCCCTTGCCCGTGCTGGCAGTGACGAGCGGGGAACCCTCCGGGGTGGGGCCTGAACTATGTGTGCGGCTGGCCGAGCGTAAATGGCCCGTGCATTTGGTTATCGTGGGCGATGCCGAACTCATTGAAGAACGTTTGGAGCGCCAGCACACGGCCTGGGTGGTGCGGCCTTGGCAACCGGGGATGCCTCCCGAAGCGGGCGTGTTTGACGTGCTTCATTGCCCGCTTGCGTCCCCCGCCTTGGCTGGCAAAGCCAACGCGAAGAACGCCGCTTACGTGCTTAACGTTCTTGACTGCGCAATAGAAGGCTGTATAGAAGGCCGTTTCGCGGGCATGGTGACGGCCCCTGTGCACAAGGGCGTTATCTGCGAAGCCGGGAAGCCTTTTTCTGGCCATACTGAATATCTCGCCGCTAAAACGCGCACCCCGTTGGTTGTGATGATGCTGGTAGGCGGCGGCATGCGCGTCGCGCTGGCGACCACGCACTTGCCCCTGTCCGATGTGCCGAAAGTGCTGACCCAAGCGCGGCTCTCAAGTACGCTTGAAATACTCCACCATGACCTCATCGCCCATTTTGGCATCGCCAAACCCCGCATCCTCGTCGCGGGGCTGAATCCCCACGCTGGCGAAGGCGGGCACATGGGGCGTGAGGAAATCGACATCATCATTCCTGTGATTGAACGCTTGCGGTCCCAAGGCATGAACCTCACCGGACCGCTGCCCGCCGATACGCTGTTTACGCCGGCCAAACTTCAGCACACCGACGCGGTGCTGGCGATGTACCACGACCAAGGCTTGCCGGTGCTCAAGCACTCGAGTTTCGGCAACGGGGTGAATGTCACGCTCGGCCTGCCCATCATCCGTACTTCTGTTGACCACGGGACCGCATTCGACCTAGCGGGTTCAGGGAAAGCTGACCCCGGCAGCCTGTTTGCCGCCGTCGAGCTGGCGATTAACATGGTCAAGGCCAAGCAGCGGCGGACATGAACCCAAACGCGGGCATGGGCGGGCACATTGCCCGCCGCCGCTTCGGGCAAAATTTTCTCGTTTCCCCCGGCATCATCGACCGCATCATTGCGGCCATCCAGCCTTGTCAGGGCGACAACATGGTTGAGATTGGTCCCGGCTTGGGGGCGTTAACGCAGCCCTTGGCTGAGCGGCTCAACCATCTGCATGTGGTTGAAATTGACCGCGACCTCATCGCCCGCCTGCGGCAACGCTACGATGCTAACAAGCTAACGATTTTCGAGGTTGACGCGCTGAAATTTGATTTTGGCGCACTGTGCGGGGCGGGCGCCCCTTTGCGCGTGGTCGGCAACCTGCCCTACAACATCTCAACCCCCCTGCTTTTCCACTTAGCCGATTTCATCTCCTGCCTGCGCGACCTCCATTTCATGCTGCAAAAAGAAGTGGTGATGCGCATGGTTGCCATGCCGGGAACGGCAGACTACGGGCGTTTGTCGGTGATGCTACAAGCGCGTTTTCATGTGGAGCGGCTGTTCGATGTGCCCTCCGGCGCATTCCGCCCCGCGCCCAAAGTCACCTCAAGCATCGTGCGCATGGCCCCGCTGCCCGCCGGGGCCAGCGGCGTGGGGAATGAGAAATTGTTTGCCCGCATCGTGGCCGCCGCTTTTTCTCAACGGCGCAAAATTCTGCGGAATACCCTTAAAGATTTTCTGGGCGAATCCGGTTTCACGGCGTTAGGCATCGACCCTGGAATACGTGCCGAACAACTCTCCGTAGCCGATTTCGCGGCCATCACACATTATTGCGATGAACACTTCCGCCCCGCTTGACGCGAAAAATTCCCCGCTTGGCAAACAGGTTGCCGTCCAGCAGTCCTACGCGCCCGCCCTGTTGTACGCCATCGCCCGCAACCGTAGCGAACTTGGCATCAGCAACGATGCGCTGCCTTTCGTGGGCGAGGATGTTTGGAATGCTTACGAACTTTCTTGGCTCAATTTGCACGGCAAACCCGTTGTGGCACTGGCGCGTTTCCGCGTACCGGCCTCTAGCGCCAATTTAATAGAATCCAAATCGCTCAAGCTCTATCTCAACTCCTTTAATCAGGAGCGCATGCCTAGCACGGAGGTTGTCCGCAGGACGATTGCGGCGGATTTGTCCACGGCGGCGGGGGAAACCGTGGCGGTAGACATCCTGCCTTTGTCTAGGCGGCCGGAACGTTGTTTTGCCCAACCCGAAGGTTTTTGCTTGGATGACTTGGAAATTGACATCAGCACTTACCGGCCGAGTCCAGAGTTGCTTTGCGTAAAGGACGAACGGGTGACGGAAACGCTTTATTCACATCTGCTGAAATCAAACTGCCCGGTCACAGGCCAGCCTGATTGGGGCATGTTGGCAGTCCGTTACACGGGACCGGCCATCGACCGCGCCGGCCTGTTGCGCTATATCGTGTCTTTCCGCCAGCACAGCGGGTTTCACGAGCAATGCGTCGAGCGCATTTTCTGCGACATCCTTAACCGCTGCGGTCCCGCGTCTTTGGCTGTCTGGGCGCGTTACACCCGGCGCGGAGGGCTAGACATCAACCCGTACCGGGCCACCCCGGATGGCGCGATTAGCGCGGATGCCTTGGGTAGCGAAATCCGGCAATGACGCACGGCCCGCCCCGCTCCGTGCTGAACGGCAAATCCTTGCTTTGCCGTATAGAAGGGTGAGGGAACAACTTATTGCAACTTCACCTCTAAGCTGGTACACCCCGTTTTTAGTTTTCTGAAGAAAGGAGTCACCCATGAGCGTTAGTTATTACCAATTGGCCGTCGAAGGCAATCTCCGTGCTTTGAACAATCTGTCGCACCTGCTCGACAAAGCATCGGACTATGTACAAGCCAACAAACTTGAGGAACGCGCCCTGCTGGATGCGCGGCTCTTTCCAGACATGTGGCCGCTGATTCGCCAAATCAGAATGGTCTGCTTCATGAGCTGTCTTGCCCCCGCATTGCTTGCCGGAAAAGAACCGCTCAAATTCGACGACAACGAAACCAGTTTTGCTGAACTAAAAGCACGCATCGATAAGGCAATTGCCTTTCTAAAAACGTTCAGCGAAAACGATTTCGCAGAAAGCGCCGAGCGCGAAATCCGTCTGCCGTGGTCCCCCGCCCCCTATCGCGGCGAATCTTTTTTGCTTCAGAACGCTGTCCCAAACATCTATTTCCACATGACCACCGCCTATGCGCTTCTGCGGCATAACGGGGTATCTATCGGCAAGTCGGATTATCTTGGCAAAATTTGCTGACGCGGACTCAATAGCTCGCGCTATCGGCAAGGTACCGCATTGCCAAAACATGGACGAGGTACGCCGGGGCGTTGACGCGCTCGACGATGTGCTCGTGCCGCTCTTGGTCCAGCGTAGCGGCTTTATGACGCAAGCCGCCCGCGTGAAGAACGATGTGTCTTTGGTGCGCGATGAGTCGCGTATCGAAACCATCGTGGCGCGCGTGCGCGGCATCGCGGAGAGTGAGGGC
The DNA here is from genome assembly GCA_031257305.1 of Azoarcus sp. Classification (GTDB taxonomy): domain Bacteria; phylum Pseudomonadota; class Gammaproteobacteria; order Burkholderiales; family Rhodocyclaceae; genus WRNU01. The sequence continues at coordinate 2,647 of JAIRPB010000008.1, read as the reverse complement.
GGCGACCCGGCGCTCATCGAGTGCCTTTACCGCGCCATGATGGACATCTTCATTGAGTACGAGCATCGGGAACTCGCACGTTTGCATGCGGAGAAGCGGTAAAACATAGCGTCAAACGATATGGGCACGGCATGCCATGCCGTGCCCATGTACCAATTCAATTTACCTAACGGAAAAAACGTAGGCTGTAGCGGACGCCGAGGGCGGCGTCCGTTTGTATCTACAGCTTCGGGTTTAGCGTGTAAGTCCCCATGAGTTTGGCTTCGGCTAGGATGTGCCCTTGCATGGCGGCACGTGCGGCCGCGCCGCCGAAACGTCCCTCAATGGGCAGACGTTCTACGTCCAGTGCGTAAAGCGTGAAGATGTACCGGTGCACGAGTTCATCGTTCCACGGCGGGCAGGGGCCGTCGTAACCGAAATAGTCCCCGCGCATATCGTTGTCGCCAGCAAACCAGTCTGTGTAGTCGTTGATGCCGCGCCGTGCGCCATGAGGCGCGGCCGGGCCGGGTTTGCCGCGAGGGGTGACTTCGCTGGAAAACTCGCCGACGGCGATTGTGCGCAAGTCGGCAGGCAAATCCACCAATATCCAGTGGAAGAAATCGACACGTGGTAAATCAGCGGGAACGCTACGGTTTTCTTGGTTAACGTCATCCCCTTTGCTAGGCGCGTCTAAATCGTGGCAAATCACGGCGAAGCTCTTGACGCCTTCTGGAACGTCGCTCCAAGCGAGGTGCGGGTTGCGGTTTTTGCCTAGGCTGACGTGATGAGACGCATCAGGTACGCCAAAAGCAAACTCGCCGGGAATTTTTTGTCCGTCGGCAAAACTGTTGCTAGTGAGTTTCATGCAGGTTCTCCGCCTTTTGGGAAACTCCCGCACCCGGTGTTGCAATGCGCAAGCGGGTTATAGGGAGGCTGTATTTTATCGCGCCACGGAAAGTTACGGTGCTGCTATCCGATTTTGGGCAACGGCGGGAGCGGACTTTGATGCGGCCGCAAATTGGCTGATGAGTTGCGTGGAGAGCACCACTAAGGCTTTCAGGGCTTCATGGTCGGACGGTGCCAGCTGCGCAAGGCGTGAAATCCGGGAGAGCAGTTCAGGCGAAACGATAGCGTTGGGCAGGGTGGCTTGGGTGATGGAGACCACTTGCGCGGAAACTGGGTGCGCAGTTGCGGCTTCGGTTTGCGGTGTTGTGGTTGCTACCCGGACTGTGCTGTAGCCGGAGGGCGCTTGCGGTTCGATGGATTTGGTGGGCGCGGCAGGCGCGGCGGTTTCTTGGGACGTGGCGGCCGGAACCGGGCTGGGCTGTTTGCTAGGTTGCGCAGATGAAGTTTTGTCTGTTTTTCTGGCTCTAGCGGTTTTGCCGGATTTTTGCGTTTTGGCCTGCGGGACCGGGACGGATGCCTCCTCCGTTTTGGTTTCTGGCTGGGGAGCCGCTTGCGGAGGTTGCGGTTCGGGTAAAGCCTGTGCAGGTTCAGGAGAAGCCTGCTTGGACGCGGCCGTGTCGGACGGTATCCGCCGGGGGACTCGGTTGGTATCAAGCAGGCGGGCGATGCGGGCAAACACCTCAAAGCGTGAAAACGGCTTTTTCATGAAGTCGTCCGCGCCAATATGCGCACCAAAAAACTGTGCTTTGGCTTGTTCGTTGCCGCTCATCATGATGATGGGGATGTCGCGGGTACGGGCGTTTTTGCGTAAGGCGCGCAAAGCCGCAAAGCCGTTGATACCGGGCATCACGATGTCAAGGAAGATGAGATCCGGTTTTTGCGTGAGGGCGACTTCCATGCCCATTTTCGCGTCCAGCGCACCGAGGAACACGCAATGCGCTGATTCAAGGAACCGCTTCATCGCGGTAAGGATGGTGGGGGAATCGTCAATGACGAGAACCCGCGTTTCTTCCTTGGGATTGACGCGAGGCCGCAACCTTCGCTCTTCCAGTTGTTCTTCTATGGAAGAGTCAGAAGATTTTTTGCGGAAAAAAGAAAAAAATGAACCAAAAAAACCCACGTCGATTACTCCAGGCCAGAAGCCAAATTCTAGTGTCCCACTGCCAGTGCTGTTCAGCGTCAATGACCGCACATCATACACTGTTGTAGCATGTTTTACTTTTGTCCCTGCCCCAAAGGAAGTTGTTCCGCAATTCTTTCATCATTGCATCTCAAGAGCCAGCCTGTGCCAAGGACAGGATTGGATAAGAGCAAGAAACGGAATATACGAAAATTTTTTCAATACATTCCTTTTTGGGCATTGATTGTCACGCATCAAATGTTATTATAAAACATAAGCCAATTAAGTTTAACAATTACGCATGTCCATACGTAATAAATCTTTTTGCATGATTATCTTATTCATATAAATATAAACGTTAATTGCAGGAAATTAAAAATGGGCAAAAAAACAACTCAAGCCGACAAACCGCTGCTAATCATGCAGACGGGCAATGCGTCCTCTCATGTGCGCCAAAAACACGGCGATTACGACCGTATGTTCATCCAAATGGGAGCAATAGAAACTCTCGCGGCGCGTGGCAGGGTGAAATGCTTGAACGTCGAGCGCGGAGAGCGCCCCGAACAGCCTCGTGCCTATGCGGGCGTACTAGTAACGGGGTCAGATGCGATGGTAACGGACCGTCTGCCTTGGAGCGAGGCC
>JAIRPB010000195.1 GCA_031257305.1 Azoarcus sp. | reverse complement strand
TATTTTTTCGACAGGATTGTGGTAATCGCCGCCGTCAGCGTCGTCTTGCCGTGGTCCACGTGACCAATCGTGCCCACATTTACGTGCGGCTTTGTCCGCTCGAACTTTCCTTTAGCCATGATGGTGGTTCCTCTGGTTTGTTGTTACTTGCGATTGTTGATGACTGCTTCGGCCACGCTCTTGGGCGCTTCGACGTAGTGCTTGAACTCCATCGAGTAGGTAGCGCGCCCTTGGGTGAGCGAACGTAATTGAGTTGCATAGCCGAACATTTCAGCCAGCGGCACCTCGGCCTTGATTTCTTTCATGCCTCCGGGCAGGTCGTCCATGCCTTGCACGACGCCGCGCCGGCCGGATAAATCGCCCATGACGTTGCCCATGTAGTCTTCAGGCGTTTCAACCGATACGGCCATCATCGGTTCAAGCAGGACCGGGCTGGCTTTGCGCATCGCGTCTTTGAAGGCCATTGAGGCGGCCATTTTGAAGGCGTTTTCGTTTGAGTCGACATCGTGGTAGGAGCCGTCAAACAGCGTGACTTTGACATCCACCACGGGGAAGCCGGCCAGCACGCCGTTGGGCAGGGTTTCTTGCAAACCTTTATCGACGGCGGGGATGTACTCTCGCGGCACCACGCCGCCTTTGATGGCATCAACAAATTCGTAACCTTTGCCCGTTTCGTTGGGTTCCAGTTTTATCCAGACATGCCCGTACTGGCCGCGCCCGCCTGACTGTTTAACGAACTTGCCTTCCTGCTCAACCGTTTTGCGGATGGCTTCGCGGTAAGCCACTTGCGGCGCGCCAACACTGGCATCTACGTTGAATTCACGCTTCATGCGGTCGACGATGATTTCGAGGTGCAGTTCGCCCATGCCAGAAATGATGGTCTGGCCGGATTCCTCGTCCGTGCGGACGCGGAAAGAAGGGTCTTCCGCCGCGAGCCGCCCCAGCGCGATGCCCATTTTTTCTTGGTCGCCTTTGGTTTTAGGTTCAACGGCCACGTGAATCACCGGCTCTGGAAACACCATGCGCTCAAGAATGACGGGCGCGGCGGGGTCACATAGGGTTTCCCCGGTGGTGACTTCTTTCATGCCCACGCATGCGGCAATGTCACCGGCAAGCACTTCTTTGATTTCTTCGCGTTCGTTGGCATGCATCTGGAGGATGCGGCCAATACGCTCTTTTTTGCCTTTGACCGGGTTAAACACGGTTTCGCCGGAATTGAGGCTGCCGGAATAAACGCGCACGAAAGTGAGTTGCCCCACAAATGGGTCGGTCATCAGTTTGAAAGCAAGCGCAGAGAATTTTTCGGTATCGCTGGCTTGGCGGGTCACTTCCCGGTCATGGTCATCAATACCCTGAACAGGCGGAATATCCACCGGCGAAGGCAAAAATTCGATAACTGCGTCCAACATGCGCTGTACGCCTTTGTTTTTGAAGGCGCTACCGCACAACATGGGCTGGATTTCGCAAGCGATGGTGCGCTGGCGCAAACCGGCTTTGATTTTGTCTTCAGGCAGGTCGCCGTTTTCGAGATACTCATTCATGAGTTCTTCAGTGGCTTCAGCGGCGGCTTCGACCATCTGCTCGCGCCAAGTTTTGGCGTCATCAAGCAGTTCCGCAGGAATATCGCGGTAGTCGAACTTCATCCCTTGCGAGGCTTCGTCCCAATAAATAGCCTTCATTTTGATGAGGTCCACCACGCCAAGGAATTTATCTTCCGCGCCAATCGGAATCACAATGGGTACGGGAGACGCCTTGAGGCGGGTTTTCATCTGGTCGACCACTTTGAAGAAGTTCGCGCCAGAACGGTCCATTTTGTTGACAAAGGCCAGACGCGGCACTTTGTATTTAGTGGCTTGCCGCCACACGGTCTCGGACTGGGGCTGAACGCCGCCCACAGCGCAATACACCATGCAGGCACCGTCCAACACGCGCATGGAACGCTCTACTTCAATCGTGAAATCGACGTGTCCCGGGGTATCAATAATGTTGAAACGGTGTTCGGGAAAGTTAAGGTCCATCCCTTTCCAGAAACATGTGGTTGCGGCGGACGTAATAGTGATGCCGCGCTCTTGCTCTTGCGCCATCCAGTCCATCGTAGCCGCGCCATCATGCACTTCGCCTATTTTGTGATTGACACCGGTATAGTAAAGGATGCGTTCGGTCGTCGTTGTTTTGCCAGCGTCGATGTGAGCGGAAATGCCAATGTTCCGATACCGTTCGATAGGTGTCTTACGAGCCACGATATGTTCCCTGCCTTCAATGTCACCACTACTGCGAATGTGCAGCTTGTCTGTTAAATAAAACAATCGGACCCGTGGGTCCGATTTGCTTCTGGCCGGGAAGGTCAGAAGCGGTAATGTGAAAATGCCTTGTTGGCCTCAGCCATCCGGTGCACTTCGTCGCGTTTTTTCATGGCCGCGCCACGGCCTTCAGCCGCTTCCAGCAACTCACCGGCCAAACGCTGCGCCATCGACTTTTCAGCGCGCTTGCGGGCCGCCTCACGCAACCAGCGCATCGAGAGCGCCATCCGGCGGGAAGGGCGCACTTCAACCGGCACTTGGTAGTTCGCGCCGCCCACACGGCGGCTTTTGACTTCCACTACCGGCTTCACGTTGGCAACGGCGGCGGAAAATACCTCCAGCGCGTCTTTTCCGGCTTTGGCGGTAATGTGCTCAAAAGCGCCATAAACGATGCGTTCGGCCACCGACTTTTTGCCGGAGTGCATGATGACGTTGATGAATTTAGAGACATCCTGCGAAGCAAATTTAGGATCGGGCAGGATTTCACGTTTCGGGACTTCGCGGCGACGCGGCATAACGACCTCTCAAATGAATATCGCCGGCCTAATTAGGCCTTCTTGGGGCGCTTGGCCCCGTACTTGGAACGCGACTGTTTGCGGTCTTTCACCCCTTGCAAGTCAAGGGAACCGCGAACAATGTGATAACGCACACCCGGCAAGTCCTTCACCCGTCCCCCGCGAATCAGCACCACAGAGTGCTCTTGCAGGTTATGGCCTTCACCGCCGATGTAAGAAATAACCTCAAAACCGTTCGTCAGGCGCACCTTGGCAACTTTACGCAAAGCAGAGTTCGGCTTTTTAGGCGTTGTCGTATAAACGCGGGTACATACCCCGCGCTTTTGCGGGCACGCTTCCAGCGCCGGCACTTTGCTTTTGATTTTTTCTACCTGACGCGGCTTGCGGACAAGTTGATTGATTGTTGGCATGCTTAAAGAATTCCCAAAAAACCGAGGCAGCCCACCACGAGCCGCCTCAGCAGTTGATTGTAGCTGGCCGTCACCGACCCACCGCAATGCAAAACAAAAAGAGGCGCGATGGTATACGACTTCCAGAGGCGGAGTCAAGCAATACGCGAGTGTGTGCCAACCGCAACGCAAGACGCCCCGCTACCCTCACCGTGCCGTCCCTGCAACAGACCCGCGATGCAAGCCTTCCGGCAAGGGGGGACGCTAGAAATTGTTGCATTGGATACGATATATCATTTTGCAAATGACAAACTACAGAAACGCGCTTCTACCGTTGATGTTATCTGGTTTAATGATTCATGTTTTATTGAAATTGGGCATTCTTCAGACATACAAAATTCTCTTTTGAAATATTATGATATTCATAATTTTTATAATAATTGCAGATGAAGCGCGGCGTAAATTGTTTGAAAATATTATGTTTATGCGCTTATAAAAACAGCGTAAAGTTTGTAAATTACGAACAAATTCCCGCCCAACATAAAACTATGTGCAAATCATATTCAGAACTTCTACCTCTCCCCTTGAAGCATTCGCCGTAAAAATCTTACATGCCTTGGCTGTTTAGGAAAATCAGGCGGAGTTCCCCGCAGGAATCCTGCTTCCTTTATTTGCCTTTTATTTTCAAGTAGGCATTGCGCTGAAAACGCATTCAGAACGCAGGGATTACCTCGGCAACACGCTTTCCCCCATCAAAAACTCATCTACCGCCCTTGCACATTGGCGGCCTTCGCGGATGGCCCAAACAACGAGGGATTGGCCACGGCGCATGTCGCCGGCAGCAAAGACTTTGGGAACGTTGGTGGCATAGCCGCCTACGGCGTCAGGGGTGGCTTTTGCGTTGCCGCGTGAGTCTTTTGCAACGCCGAAGGCATCTAGTATGCTGGCCGGCGGGTTGGTGAAGCCCATTGCTAAGAAAACCCGTTCGGCAGGAAAGAGTTTTTCGGAGCCGGGAATTTCGGCCATGCGGCCTTCGTTCCACTCTAGCCGCACGGTTTTAACTCCGGTGAGCTTGCCGTTTTTGCCGATAAATTCTTTGGTGGCAATTGAATATTCTCGCTGGGTTGCGCCTTCCTGATGCGAAGTGGAAGTACGCAGTTTATTGGGCCAATACGGCCAAGTCAGCGCCACGTTTTCTTTTTCGGGCGGACACGGCATCAGTTCAAATTGCGTTACGGTTTTTGCGCCGTGGCGGTAGCTCGTGCCTACGCAGTCTGACCCTGTATCGCCGCCGCCTATGACAACAACGTTGCAGCCTTTCGCCGAAATGGGGTTATCCCCGTCGCCCGCGACTTGGCGGTTTTGAGGAATCAGGAATTCTAGGGCGAAGTGGACGCCTTCAAGTTCTCTCCCGGGAACGGGCAAATCACGTGGGACTTCTGCCCCGCCTGCCAGTACAACGGCATCAAATTCAGAGAGTACGGCCTCGGCGGAAAGGGTTTCTTTCGCGTCACTGGCAATGCCTTTGGGGAGGGCATTTGCGCCGACAAGCACCCCTGTGCGGAACTGGATGCCTTCGGCTTCCAGTTGCGCGGCGCGGCGGTCGATGATGTGTTTGTCGAGTTTGAAATCGGGGATGCCGTAACGCAGCAAACCGCCGACGCGGTTGTTTTTCTCGAACACGGTCACGTCATGGCCCACACGCGCCAGTTGTTGGGCGGCGGCCAAACCTGCTGGCCCGGCACCGACAATAGCCACTTTTCTGCCTGTTTTGGCCGTGGCGGGCTGCGGCTGGACCCAGCCTTCGTCCCAACCTTTTTCGATGATGGCCTGTTCGACGGATTTAATGCCAACTGCATCCGCGTTATAGCCAAGCGTACAAGCGGCCTCACAGGGCGAAGGGCAGATACGGCTGGTGAACTCTGGGAAGTTGCTGGTGGAATGCAGCACGGCAAGTGCGCGTTGCCAGTTCCCGCGAAAAACAAGGTCGTTCCAGTCGGGAATGATGTTGTTGAGCGGGCAAGCGTTGTTGCAGAACGGGATGCCGCAGTCCATGCAGCGCGCGCCCTGTATCTGCGCCTTGTCGTCCGGGAGACGGCGGATGAATTCTTGGTAGTTGCGGACGCGCTCGGCAACAGGGAGATATTCCTGCGTCTGGCGCGGGTATTCGAGAAATCCGGTGGGCTTACCCATTTTTATGCAACCTCCCGTTGCTGCTGGCGTTGCGCGGCAATCTCTTTGAGTGCGCGGCGGTATTCGTTAGGCATGATTTTGACAAAGCGGCCTCGCCATTCTTCCCAATTTTCTAGGAGCATCGCGGCGCGTTGGCTACCGGTGAAACGGGCATGGCGTTCGATGAGACCTTTCAGGATAGCTTCATCGTTGCACGTTAGATGGTCGATTTCGGCTCTGGCGCACACGGCGAATTCGCTTGCAACGCTTGAAACGGTCTCGTCTGGCGCAGGCAAAGGTTCAAGCACAACTTGCGCTAGATTGCAGTGTGAGCGGAAATCGCCATTCGCATCCAGCACAAAAGCGATGCCGCCTGACATACCGGCCGCAAAGTTGCGCCCGGTTTCGCCAAGCACCACCACCGTCCCGCCCGTCATGTATTCGCAACCGTGGTCGCCTACGCCTTCAATGACTGCCGTCGCGCCAGAGTTGCGCACCGCAAAGCGTTCGCCGGCCACGCCGGAAAAATACGCCTCGCCTTCGGTTGCGCCGTAAAGAACGGTGTTGCCAACGATAATGTTGCGGGTACGCTCGCCAGAGAAGTTTTCGTTAGGCTTGACGATAATCCGCCCGCCCGAAAGCCCTTTGCCAACATAGTCATTGCCTTCGCCAACAAGCGTTAGGGTGACGCCACGCGAAAGGAAGGCGCCAAATGACTGTCCGGCCGTGCCCGTCAAGCGGATGCTAATGGTATCTTCAGGCAGTCCGGCGCGGCCATAACGTGAGGCGACTTCACCGGAGAGCATCGCGCCGACGGTGCGGTTGACGTTTTTAACTGGCAGGTCAATGCCCACTTTTTCGCCGCGCTCAATGGCAGGCGCGGCGCGTTTGATGAGTTCGTTATCCAGCGCCTTGGCCAGCCCGTGTTCCTGCGATTCGCAATGCAGGCGCGCCACGCTGGCCGGGGCTTCGGGGCGGTAGAAAACGCGGCTGTAATCCAGCCCTTTTGCTTTCCAGTGGGTAATACCCTTTTTCATGTCGATGAGGTCAGCGCGCCCGATAAGGTCATCAAACTTGCGGATGCCAAGCTGTGCCATGAGTTCGCGGACTTCTTCAGCCACAAAAAAGAAGTAATTCACCACGTGTTCGGGCTGCCCCGAAAAACGGCGGCGCAGCACAGGGTCTTGCGTAGCAACGCCCGCCGGACAGGTATTGAGATGGCATTTACGCATCATCACGCAGCCTTCCACAACCAGCGGCGCGGTGGAGAAACCGAACTCATCAGCCCCCAGCAGCGCGGCAATCACCACGTCGCGGCCGGTTTTCATCTGGCCGTCAACCTGAAGCCGCACCCGGCCGCGCAAGCGGTTAAGCACAAGGGTTTGCTGGGTTTCAGCCAAACCTAATTCCCAAGGCGAACCCGCATGTTTGATGGACGACAGGGGAGATGCCCCCGTGCCGCCGTCATGCCCTGAAATAACAATGTGGTCTGCCTTGGCTTTGGCCACCCCTGCGGCCACGGTTCCCACCCCGACTTCGGAAACGAGCTTGACGGAAATTTCTGCCTTGCTGTTGACGTTTTTCAGGTCGTGGATAAGTTGGGCCAAGTCTTCGATAGAGTAAATATCGTGATGCGGCGGCGGCGAAATAAGGATGACGCCCGGCACTGAATTGCGCAGATAGCCGATGTATTCAGACACCTTGTGGCCCGGCAATTGGCCACCTTCGCCGGGTTTTGCGCCTTGCGCCATTTTGATTTGGATTTGGTCGGCATTAACCAGATATTCAGTATTAACGCCAAACCGCCCAGATGCCACCTGCTTAATCGAAGAACGCAGGGAATCGCCTGCGGCAAGTTCAATATCGCGCTCGACGCGGGACTCGCCAATGAGCTGCGACAGCTTCATGGCACGGGTCACGGGTTTGAAACGGCGCGGGTCCTCGCCCCCTTCGCCCGTATTGGAGCGCCCCCCGATGCGGTTCATGGCAATGGAAAGCGTGGTGTGCGCTTCGGTTGAAATGGAACCCAGCGACATCGCGCCCGTCGCAAAACGTTTCACAATTTCGCGGGCCGGCTCCACTTCGTCAAGCGAAATCGGCGGGCCGGCGGGCTGGAGTTCAAACAGGCCGCGCAAAGTCAGATAGCGGCGGCTCTGGTCGTTGATGATTTTTGCGTATTCTTTATAGCTCTCAAACTTGCCGGAGCGGGTGGAATGTTGGAGTTTAGCGATGGCATCCGGCGTAAACAGATGTTCGTCGCCACGGATACGGAACGCATATTCACCGCCCACATCCAGCATATCCGCCAGCACCGGGTCCGCGCTAAACGCCTTGTGGTGCAAACGGATAGCCTCTTCCATAACTTCAAACAAGCCAATCCCTTCCACTTTGCTGGAAGTACCGTTGAAATAACGGTCAACAAAGGCTTGCTGCAAACCGACGGCTTCAACAATTTGCGCCCCGGTGTAGGACATATAGGTAGAAATGCCCATCTTGGACATAATTTTGCGCAAGCCCTTGCCCACCGCCTTAACGAAGCTGTGAATGTATTCCTCGCCCTTTTCCGGGTTGCCCGCGATTTGTTGCAGGGTTTCGAGCGTCACATAAGGATGCACGGCCTCCGCGCCAAACCCGGCCAGCACGGCAAAGTGATGGGTTTCGCGGGCACTGCCGGTTTCTACCACCAACCCGGCGCGGGTGCGCAACCCTTGGGTGACAAGGTGCTGATGAATAGCGGAAAGCGCCAGCAGGGCGGGAATCGCTACAAAATCTGCATTCACCTTACGGTCAGAAATAATCAGGATGTTGTTGCCTTGCAGCACCGCGCTTTCGGCATCGGCACACAACGAAGCAAGCTGCGCCTCAACCCCTTCCCTGCCCCATTCCGCCGGATAACAGATGTCCAGTTCGGCGGAACGGAATTTGTCGTGCGTGTAGCGGGCGATGTTACGAATCTTTGCCATATCGCTGAAATCCAGCACGGGCTGCGTAACTTCAAGCCGGAACGGCGGGTTGATTTCGTTAATCTCAAGCAAATTGGGTTTAGGCCCGATGAAAGACACCAGCGACATCACCAACTGCTCACGAATCGGGTCAATAGGCGGGTTCGTCACCTGCGCGAACAACTGGCGGAAATAGTTATAAAGCGGTTTTTCGCGGTTAGAAAGCACGGCCAGCGGCGAATCGTTGCCCATTGAGCCTGTACTCTCTTCGCCCGTGCGCCCCATAGGTTCGAGGATAAATTTGATGTCCTCTTGCGTAAAACCAAAGGCCTGCTGGCGGTCCAGCAAACTGGCCGCATGGGCGGGCGCGGCAGAGGACGCCGCTTCTAGCCCGTCTAATTTGATGTTGATGCGGTTTAGCCAATCCGCATAAGGCCGTGCGCCGGCCAAGGAATCTTTGATTTCTTTGTCATCGATGATGCGGCCTTGGTCAAGGTCAATCAGGAACATCTTGCCCGGCTGCAACCGCCATTTTTTGACGATTTTCTCTTCGGGAATGGGCAACACCCCCGCTTCGGAAGCCATCACCACAAAGTCGTCATCCGTCACGAGATAGCGCGCCGGCCGTAGCCCGTTGCGGTCAAGCGTGGCCCCAATTTGGCGGCCGTCAGTAAACGCCACGGCGGCGGGACCGTCCCACGGCTCCATCATCGCGGCGTGGTATTCGTAGAAAGCGCGGCGACCGCTATCCATCTGCTCGTGCGATTCCCATGCCTCTGGAATCATCATCATCACCGCCTGCGCCATCGAATAACCCGCCATCACCAGCAACTCCAGCGCGTTATCAAATGACGCCGAATCGGACTGGTCAGGATAAATCAGCGGCCAGATTTTTTGCAGGTCATTGCCCAGCAACGGCGACGAAACGCCTTTCTCGCGCGCCAGCATCCAGTTGTAGTTACCGCGCAACGTGTTGATTTCGCCATTGTGGGCGATGTAGCGGAACGGCTGGGCAAGATTCCAGCGCGGGAAAGTATTCGTAGAAAACCGCTGATGCACCAGCGCCAACGCAGAAACAGCGCGCGGGTCAGCCAAATCAACGTAATACTTGCCGACTTGGGGCGCCAGAAGCAAACCTTTGTACGTCACCGTCCGCGCTGAAAACGACGATGCGTAATACGACTGCCCATGCTTGAGTTTTAGCGCGCGAATCGCGTTTGCCGAACGGCGGCGAGCCACATAGAGCTTGCGTTCCAGCGCCTCCGTCACCATCACATCCGGGCCGCGCCCCACAAACAACTGGCGGATAACCGGCTCTGTCACTTTAACGGCGGGCGACATCGGGACATCGCGGTTAATAGGGACATCCCGCCAACCCAGCACCACCTGGCCCTCATCCCGGACGGCGCGTTCAAGCTCATCCTCACAAGCCAAGCGGGTAGCGGGTTCTTGCGGCAAAAACACCATTGCCACCCCATATTCCCCCGGCGGCGGCAGAGCCACGCCCTGCCGGGCCATATCTTCGCGGTACAGCGCATCAGGAATCTGGATGAGGATACCCGCCCCATCGCCTTGCAGGACATCCGCCCCCACCGCGCCCCGGTGGTCCAAGTTATTCAGTATTTCCAGCCCTTGCTGGATGATGTTGTGGGACTTCTTGCCCTTGATATGGACGATAAAGCCAACGCCACAGGCATCATGCTCATTGCCGGGGTTATACAAGCCCTGCTCGCGGGGAAATTCCATACTCTCGTATCCTCAAACGTCACAGCCACAGGATCCGCCCGATAACGCGCAAAAACATAAAAAAGCCGGACGCACACACCGGCTCTGCAAACCGACGCGGCCCCACAAAACCAAAGGAAAGCCACTCGGACGGAAAGCGTGAAATATACCCCCGTTACCCACAGGGTTCAAGATTTTTTGCAGTGCGTCAAATTATGATAAAGCAATATATTTCGGCTTCACGTCGGAAACCCGGAAAAACCCGGCCTTGGGCGCACACAATCATTGACAACATGAAGGCCCCGGACGTTGCCCGGTTTGTCGAAAGCAACCGCACAGCTCGCGCCCCAAAAGATGCAGGCCGCCTACGCTCCGAAGGGTACTACGCGGGCGTGGCAGAAGCGGACAAAGAATCGTATGAAC